>JALTWS010000015.1 GCA_027048495.1 Candidatus Azambacteria bacterium | reverse complement strand
GCTGTAAAGTTTACCAAAAAAGTTGCGCTGGCAAAACAAAAAGATTTGCTTGCTTTGGAAAAAAGAGTAAAAGCTTTGGAGGCAAAACTTAAAAAACAAAAAGCGACAAAGCCAAAAAAGGCACAAAAATCCTCTAAAAAATAAATTTTACAAAAATGAACAAGCAAGAAAAAAGATTAAAAAAACTTCAGGAAAAAGAAAAAAGAAGACAAGAGCAGAAGATCAAAAAAGCGATAAATAAATTTTTAAAAATTTTTTATGTTTTTTTGGCAGTTTTTGGGATTGGATGGGCGTTTTATTATTTTGGTTCAAACGCAAAAGTTCTTCCTCCAACAACTACTCAAGGGCATTCTGAGATGGTGCCAGATTCAAATATTTTAACATCTGAGCTTCCAGAGACAGTGCAAAAGCATATGCTTGAACACGCAGGAGGCAGTGGTCCGGGAGGGACTATTATTCAGTACAACTGCTACAAGTACGAATGTGAAGACGATCTTGTAAAAAAATTGGAAAATATAGCAAAACAATATCCAAAGACAGTTTATTTAGCTCCTACATCAAAATATGAAGGTAAAATCATACTAACTTCTTTTGGAAAAATAAAAGTGCTTGATGAGTTTGATGAGAACCAAATAAAGGAGTTTATAGAAAGATAACAAAAAACAACAAAAAACAGGGCGGTATTTGCAACCACCCTGTTTTTTGTTGTTTTGTTTTGGTGTATAATATTAAAAAAGGATTTGATTATCTTGTAAAAAGATGAAAGTTTTAATGTTTGGATGGGAACTTCCACCAAAAAACAGCGGAGGATTGGGTGTTGCATGTTTTAACCTTGCAAAAGCCCTTGGCAGAAGCGCAAAAATTTTATTTGTTTTGCCAAAGGTTTTAGAAGTTAAAAAAGAAAACTTTGATATATTATTTGCCAATACAAATATTAAGGTAAAAACAGTAAATTCTTCTTTGTTTTCTTATGCAACTTGCAGGCAATATTCAAAAAATATTTTAAAAATAAATTTGAATGGTTTTTATGGAAGCACTCTTTTTGAAGAAGTAGCAAGATATGGGAAACTGGCAAAAAAAATAGCAGAAGAAGAGAAATTTGATATTATTCATGCTCATGACTGGCTTTCTTTTTTAGCTGGCATTGAAGCAAAACGTATATCTAAAAAACCGTTGGTTGTCCATGTCCATGCCACAGAATTTGACAGAACAGGAGGACAAGGCGTTAACCCTGTTGTTTATCAGATAGAGAAAAGAGGAATGGAAGAAGCAGATAAAGTTATTGCGGTATCAAATTTAACTAAAAAAATAATAGTGGAAAAATATAATATAGATGAAAATAAAGTGAAGGTAGTTTACAATGCCCACGAGGAAAAAGAAATAAAAAAGCATAAAAAACTTTTAAAAGATGTTTTTTTAAAGCCAATTGTTATATTTGTTGGTAGGATTACTATTCAAAAAGGACCGGATTATTTTTTGGAAGCGGCAAAAAAATGTCTTGAATATGACAAAAATATTATGTTTGTTATGGCAGGATCAGGAGATATGCAAAATCAAATAATGCAAAAAGCGGCGTTTTTGGGAATAGCTGATAATTTTTTGTTTTCTGGATTTTTAAGGGGAGAGGATCTGGAAAGGCTTTATCAGTCTGCTGATCTTTTTGTTATGCCTTCTTTATCTGAACCTTTTGGACTTACTGTTTTGGAAGCTATTCAAAATGGTACACCAGTTTTAATATCAAAACAAACCGGAGTAGGTGAAAACCTGGTCCATTGTTTAAAAACAGATTTTTGGGACACAGAGGATATGGCAGCAAAAATTTTATCTGTTATAAAATACAAAGAATTAAGAAATTGCCTTTTGGAAAACAGTAAAAAAGATTTAAAAAAATTCAGCTGGCTTAAGGCGGCTGGTCAATGTTTGGATATTTATAAAAAGTTGCTTCAAAAATAATGCCAAGTGTTTGTTTTTATTTTCAAGTTCATCAGCCAAAAAGGATAAAAAAATATCCGATTTTTAGCATTGGAAAAGATCATAATTATTTTAACGACAACTCAGATACTGACTTGAACAACGAAAGGGTGTTTAAAAAAGTTGCAAACAAATGTTATCTACCTACAAATAACTTGATTTTAAGTCTTCTGAAAAAATATCCTGAATTTAAAGTTTCTTATTCTTTGTCTGGAATTTTTTTAGAGCAGGCAGAAGAATATTGCCCTGAAGTTTTAAGATCATTTTACCAACTTGCCCAAACAGGTCAGGTTGAGTTTTTAGCAGAAACTTATTATCACTCCTTGGCATGCCTTTATTGCGAAGATGAATTTAAAACACAGGTCAATATGCACAAAAAATTGATAAAAGAATTTTTTAACTTAGAGCCACGTGTTTTTAGAAATACAGAATTGATATATAATAATAATATAGCCAAGTTTGCAAAGGATATGGGGTTTGAAGCTGTTTTGACAGAAGGGGTTGACGACATTTTAGGTTGGAGAAGTCCGAATTTTGTTTACAAGCCAAAAGGGACAAACATAAAACTTCTTTTGAAAAACTATAGGCTTTCTGATGACATAGCTTTTAGGTTTTCTTCAAGAGACTGGGAAGAATGGCCTTTAACTGCAGAAAAGTTTGCTTCTTGGATTTCGGCTTATAACGGAAATGGGGAGGTTATAAATTTATTTATGGATTATGAGACTTTTGGAGAGCATCAGTGGGAGGACACGGGAATATTTCATTTTTTAGAGAAGCTTCCAGAGGAAATTTTAAAACACAAAGATAATAACTTTAAAACACCAAGTGAGGTTGCAAGTTCTTTTTATCCAAAAGATGATATAGATGTGACAAGGCACATATCTTGGGCTGATGTTGAAAGGGATCTTAGCGCTTGGAGATCAAATGCTATGCAGTATGCGGCGCTGGACAAGTTGTATTCCTTGAAAAATGCTGTTTTTAAAACAAAAGATAAAGATATAATAGCAGATTGGAGAAGATTGCAAACATCTGACCATTTTTACTATATGTGCACAAAGTGGTTTGCTGATGGTGATGTTCATAAGTATTTTAATCCTTACCAGACACCTTATGATGCATTTATTTGTTATATGAATGTATTGAATGATCTTAAATTGAGAATACAGCAAGCTTAAAATTTAAATTAATTTTTATGGAAAATAAGAACTATCAAAACTTTGAAAAACCAGATTTTGTTTTTGAGGTTTCTTGGGAAGTAGTAAATAAAGTTGGCGGAATAAACACAGTTATAGTTTCAAAAGCAAGTAAAATGGTTCAAAATTATGGAGCCAACTATTTTTTAGTAGGTCCATATTTTAAGGAAAAAACAATAGGTCAGTTTGAAGAGTTGCAGGCTCCAGAATATTTTTTGTCTGCGTTTGAGAAGCTAAAGCAAAAAGGAGTAAAGGCTTATTTTGGCAAATGGCTGATAGAAGGAGATCCATTTGTGATTTTGCTTGATTTTTCTGGTCTTATGCCGTATGTAAATTCAATCAAAAAAGAACTTTGGGATTTTTACCAAGTTGATTCTTTGGGAGCAAGCTCTGATTTTGATGAACCGGTTGTTTTTTCTTTTGCCGTAGGAAAACTGCTTGAAGAATTAAATTCTTTGATGCCAGAAAAAAAGATGCTTTCGCATTTTCATGAATGGCTTTCTGGAGCGGCAATTTTGTATTTAAAAAACAAAAATGTAAATATAGCCACAGTTTTTACCACTCATGCAACTGTTTTGGGAAGGAGCTTAGCTGGTGCAAATGTTGATTTTTATTCTCGGTTTGATCAAATAGATCCAGAACAAGAGGCAAGAACCCATTATGTTCAGCACAAGTTTAAAGTTGAAAAAAGCGCCGCTCAAAATGCAGATGTCTTTACCACTGTAAGTGAAATTACTGCAATTGAGGCGGAGCATTTTTTAAATAGAAAACCGGATTTTACTTTGCCAAATGGAATTGATGTTGAAAAATTTCCAACCATAGAGGAAATAACAAAACTCCATGCAATACACAGAAACAGATTAAGAGAGTTTTTAATTTACTTTTTCTTTCCCTATTATACTTTTGACATAAAGCAAACGTTGTTTTATTTTTTGGGGGCAAGGTATGAATTTCATAATAAAGGGATAGATATTTTTATTAAATCCCTTGCTAAATTAAATCAAAAAATGAAATCAGAAAATTCAAAAAAAACTATTGTGGCTTTTTTTTGGGTGCCAACTGCAGTCTCTGGAATAAACAAGCAACTTGCCAAATCAAGAGAATATTTTTTTGATATAATGAGCTCTTTTGAAGAGGTTCATGATGAGCTTGACGACGCTTTGCTTTATTCTTTGCTTTTAAGAGATGATGCGAAAGTTGAAGATCTGTTTGATGAATCTTTTATGAGAACAATACATTCACAGATAAGCAAACTAAAAAATAGCTCTTCTGACAGTCCGCTTATTGCAACCCATGATGTTTTAGATCCAAATGATTTAATACTAAAAACTTTAAAAGAATATGGGCTGGAAAACAAAAAAGAAGATAGAGTAAAAGTTGTATTTTATCCTATTTATTCAAGCGGATCAGATGGGGTTTTAAACTTAGAATATTATGAAAGCATTCAAGGTTCTCATCTTGGAGTTTTTCCTTCTTTTTATGAGCCTTGGGGATATACTCCGCTTGAGAGTGCCGGACTTGGAGTGGCATCAGTTACAACCGATCTTTCAGGCTTTGGTAGATATTTTAAAGAGACTACAAAAGGCAAAGAATTTCCGGGAGTTTATATAATAGACAGATTTCAGAGAGATGACGATAAGGTTGTTTCTGACCTGTTTAAAGTTATGTACGATTATTCTAAATTTTCCAGAAGAGAAAGGGTAGAAAATAAAATAGCCGCCTACAAACTTGCAGAAAAAGCGGATTGGAAGGAATTTGTAAAGCACTATTTTTCTGCTCATAGCGAAGCTTTAAAAAGGAGGTTTAAATAGCAAAAAGATGCTGATAAAATATGACTTTTCGGGAGATAAATATGAATGTCAAACAAAGGATAAAAATCCCCAAATTTTGCTTGCAAATAAAATTGGAGGGTTTTTTTTGTGGCAGGAAAACCCAGATTCAAGATACAGAGGGTTTTTTTTAAAAAAAGGCAAAAATGTGTTCAAATCAATAGAGAAAATAAATTTGCACAAAAAAAGTAAAATAAAATCAATTGAAAATAATTTTATAGATTTTTCAATAAAAAGAGAAGACGGAACGGAAGAAAACTTTTTTATGCCCTATGGATTTGATGCTTTAATTTACAGCACAAACAGGCAAGTTTGTTTTGATTTGGAGCTTGATATGAGAAAAATATTTGATAACGATGATTTTGAAAGAATTTATTCTTTTGAAGAAAGGGAAGGAAAACTTATATTAGAATACAAAAAACAAAAAGAAGGAGAAAAAGAGTATGAACTTTTTGTTGTGATTTTCTCTGATGATTTTGAATATAAGATAAAAAAAGATTGGGTTTTAAAAGATTATAATTACGATCTTTTAAGAAAAGATCCTCCTTTTGGCAGGTATGTTTTTTCTGCTGTTTCTCTTTGTGGTTCTGATTTTGTTTTTGTTGTCTCAGATGACAAAAAAAAGGCGCAAGAAGAAGCAGATTATCTTTTCAAAAACAGAGAAAAAATAAAAAAAGACCACAAACTCGCCCTTGAAAAATTTAAAGAACAAAATAAATTGCCAAAAAAAGACAAAAGCCAAGAATTTGCTTTTTTGTCAGCTAAGTTTCATCTTTTTAATATGTTGGTTTACAAAAGCGATGCTAAACTTGAAGGGATTTATGCTGGGCTTCCTTGGTTTTGCCAATTTTGGCCAAGAGACTCTCTTTTTTGCTTAAATGCTTTGCCAAAAAAGGAGAAAAAGGAGCTGTTTTTGCTTTTTTTGGAGGAATTTTCAAATAATAAGAAAATAGAGTTTTTTGGGCAAAAAAATGCAGATGCAGAAGGAATATTTTTCAAAAGAGCAGAAGATCTAATGTCAGAAGGAGTTTTAAATGATGATCAAATACACAGCGTAAAAAACCTTTTAGAAGAACATATAAAAAACGAACTTGCTTTTAACACAAAAGATAGTTTTGCAATAAATGGTCCAAAACAAACTTGGATGGATACAGATTTTGATGGTGATGCAAGAGATGGTGCAAGGATAGAGATGCAGGCATTAAGGCTTAAGATGTATAATCTTGCGGGAAAGCTTACAGGAAGCAGGAAATATTTTGAGCTTGAAGCGGAGTTGGCAAAAAAAGTAAGGGAGAAGTTTTTTGATGGGGAGTTTTTAAAAGATGGAATTTCAGACAAAAGGGTAAGGCCAAACATATTTTTGGCGCACTATTTTTATCCAGAGCTTTTAAGGAGTTATGAATGGTCTTTGGTTTTTGAAAATGCGCTTTATGAGCTGTGGCTTGAGTGGGGAGGTGTAAGCACGATCTCAAAAAAAGACAAAATGTTTTGCAAAAAATACAGAGACTGCCAAGATCCAAACCAAAGTTATCATCACGGAGATTCTTGGTATTTTTTAAACAACATTTGCGCAATATCTTTAAGCAAGGTAAATTATATAAAGTTCAAAGATAAAATAGAAAAAATATTACAAGCAAGCAAAAAGGATATTTTAGAGTCGGGAGTTTTAGGCTCCTCTTCTGAGCTTTCTTCTGCTCAGGAGCAAACATCTTTTGGTTGCCAAAGCCAAAGCTGGTCTTTGGCTATGTATATTGAAGCAATTGATAAAATAGAAGACTAATCTCTTGCAAGCAAAGTTGCTGTTAAGATTTTTTCTTTTCCGTTCCTTAGTATTTTGAGTTTTACTTTTTCTCCAATATTTGATTTTTGAACTAGTTCATCAAGTCCAACTCCGTCTTTAATTTTTATTTTATTGTACTCTAAAATAATATCGCCTTCTTTTACTCCTGCTTTGTCTGCTGAGGAGTTTGGGGTTACAGCATGATCATGCGGCAGATGCTCTTTTAAAACCCATGCTCCATAGCTTGTAGGAAGATTGTATTTTTGTTGTATTTGTTCGTTTATAACAACATATCTTACGCCAAGGCATGGTTGTATTATTTTTCCAAATTTTTTTAAGTCTTGGAGGTCTTTTTTTGCGCCGGAAATTGGTATAGCAAAGCTTATATTTTCTGCTCCTTGCACAACTACTGCATTTATTCCAACCACTTTACCTTCTGTATCTAACATTGGACCTCCAGAATTTCCCGGATTTATTGCCGCATCAGTCTGAATAAGTCCTCTTAAATTTTGAGCTTCATATTGTTCATCTCCTTCTGTTGATACAACTCTAAAAAGTCCGGATATTATGCCTTTTGAAACTGAGTTATGAAATTGGGAAAGCGCGTTTCCTATAGTTATTACAGTTTGTCCTAGCTTTAACTTTGTTGAGTCTCCAAGTTCTAAAAAAGGAAGATGATATTTTTCAATTTTAAGTATGGCAATGTCGTTTATGGGGTCTTTTGCAAGTATTTTTGCTTTGTGTTTTTCTCCGTTTTGCAACTCTACAATATAAGATGCGTTTTTCTCTGAAACAACATGCCTGTTTGTTAAAATTATTCCATCGTTTGATATTATAAATCCAGAACCTCCTCCGACAACAGCTTTTTTGTTTTTTTTAGTTATGCCGGCAATATTTGGAATGGATGGTTGGCTTTTTTCTATTATTATATTTACTACGCAAAGGCAGGCTTTTTTGACTATATCTATTACTATTTTTTCTTCTTCTGTCATGTTTTTGTTTTTAATTTATAACTTATTTTACCACAAAAGCAGATTATAAAAAATATTGAAAATTAAAAATTTATATGTTAGTATTTACAAGTGTTTTGGGCGATTAGCTCAGTTGGCTAGAGCATCTCGTTTACACCGAGAGGGTCGGGGGTTCAAGTCCCTCATCGCCCACATAGCTTTTAGCCGGGGTGGCGGAATTGGCAGACGCGGCGGCCTTAGAAGCCGTTATGGGCAACCATGTGGAGGTTCAAGTCCTCTCCCCGGCACACAAAAAACTCCCTCTATAGAAAGATGATTGTCTTTTTATAGAGGGAGTTTTTATTTTTGTTTTTTATTGGGCAGGGGCAGGCTCTAGTTTAAGTGATTCTGGTTTTGCTCCTTTTTTAAATTCTCCTGTGCAAAGAGCAAATCCTGATACTGTATCTACTCCTTTCATTTTTATTATATTTTTATTTTCTTCAAAGTTTAAAAATACTGCGGCTTTTGGCTGTCCTCCTCCTACTGCCTCTGGAAATACATAAATAGTACCATCTTCACTTACAGAGGAATAATTATTTGGACTTATTTTTGAAAACGTAACAGGGTTTTTTGTTTTTCCTTCAGGATAGAGTAACACTTTTATATCTCCAAGTTCATTTTCTGGATACAATGTCAAAGAATTAAACCCACAAGCAGCTCCGCCGTATGATATTCCTTCATCTTCTTTTTTGGTGTTGTCTTTTGGTTGTAAAGAAGGTTGGTTGTTTTGTTTGTTTTTTTCAATTTTTGTAATTTCAACATCTTTGTTGTTAAATTTTGGTTCTTTGTTATTGTCCATAGCGCTAACTTTTGCTACATTTACATAAGCATCAATGCTAGTATCTTTAACCAAAACATCAATTTCAATTTCAGCGCTTTCTTTTGGTTCTAATTTTTCTATTTCACACATTGGAATAACTATAACTTCACACTTTCCTTTGTTTGAATATATTGATTCCACTATTGCTCCGTATGGCAAAGAATCTGTTACTAGAACATCTAATGCTTTATTTGGTCCTTTATTTTTTACTGTTATTGTATATGTTAGCTCTTCTCCGATTTTTACTTTATTTTTGTCTGCTCGTTTTTTTATAGACAAATCAGCATAATCAGGATCTATAAATTTTTGTTGTTTTTTATTCTGTTTCTGCTGTTGTTGTTGCTGTTGTTGTTGCTGTTGTTGTTGCTGTTGTTGTTTGTTTTTAAATACAGATATTAATTTAACTTTGTCAAGATCGCTTTTGCTTTTTTCTTTATTAGAATATTTGCCTCTTATTTTTATACTTTTTACATCTGATAAAACATTATAAATATCTTCTATTGTTGCTTCTTTTTGTTTGTAAGAATTTAAATACCATTTATCTGTAGCATCTAAGTCAACTACAAATCTTGTCCAGTCAGTTTTTGGCTTATCTTCAAATCTATATACAAGTTTATCTTTTTTTCCTTCTATAATAATATCATCGGCAGGAAATTGTTCTGAATCATCGGATAAACGAATCCAATATTCTAAGATACCTCCAGTATATTCTTGTTTGTTTCCAGTAAATTTCTCTGGAGCTTGAAAATATACGACTCCATTATTTTTGTTCTGGCCAGTGCTTATGTAGCCGTTATCTTTTTCTTCTAACATTTCTGGAGTTGCTAGAGTTTCATTTTCGTTGTTGGTAATTGACCAGTTTTCTGTGGTATTTTCAAAATCGGACATTATTTGATAGTCTTCTGATGATACTTGAGGTTCAGGATTTTTTCTAAAAATCAAAAGGCTAAAAAGCAAAAGAACTACAAAAAAAATCATTAGTATTAAAACTTGTTTTTTGCTCATGGTAATTAAGTTAATGTTTTTTTGAAAATGTTATAATATTTAAATTAAAATTTCAAATTTCTTTAAAAGAATAAAAAACCCTATATCTTAGGGTTTTTTATTCTTCTGTTACTGATATTTTTTTGGTTTTTATTTTTTCTTTTTTTGGCATTCGGATGGTTAAGATTCCGTTTTTTAAAGACGCTTTTACCTTATCTTCTTCAACTTCAGTTGGCAGTATAACAGATCTTGAAAACACGCCCCAATAGCATTCTTGATAAAAGTAGTCGTCTTTTTTTACTTCTTCATCTTTTTCTCTTACTCCTTTTATGGTAAGCATATCGTTTGTTATTGTGATGTCTATATCTTCTGGTTTTACGCCAGCTAAAGTTGATTTTACAACTATTTCATTGTCAGTTTGATAAACATCCAAAACAAGCTGGCCTTCTTCATCTTCTGATGATCCATATTCTTTTAATAGTTCTTCTGAAGGTCTTTTTGAATTTCCTTCTTCTTCGTTTACAGTTATTTTTTTCAAAGCAGGAATAGCCTTTGGTTCGTCATATTGAACGCTTTTATCTGGTATGTCAAAACCAGCGTTTTGTGTATTTTCGCTTTGATCGTCTGAGCTTGTTATTCCTGTTATTTTTTCAAAAAGAGATTTTTTATCTTCCATATTTTTAAAAGTAAATATTTAAGCTTGCTGTTGCATATTATAATGTATTTTTTTGATACTTGCAAAAAGCCTTAATATACCAATCCACATTATAATCAAAAGTAAAATAAGATAAAAAATGGCGCTACTTGTCTCTTCTGCTATGGTGGCAGTAAAATTAAATAGTGCATGCAAAAAAGAAGCTATAGCAATTCCTATGCTTATATAAAGCAAATGGCTTTTTTTGTGTATTATAGAAAGAGCAAAAAAGTATCCGACAACTCCAGAAACTAAAGTATGCAAAAATGTTGCTGTAAAAAATCTTAAAATTAAGATATCAAATACTTCTTCTTGGTTTGCTGTTGCTATATATCCTATATTTTCTACTGCCGCAAATCCCAGTCCGGCTACTATTAAGTATATCATTGCATCTATTGGCTCGTCAAAGTATTTGCTTTTTTGGACTCTTATTTTTGCGGCAAAATATTTTGATACTTCCTCAATGAACGCAAGGCCTAAAATGACAAAAAACGGAGTTACCACCATAACTGAGTAGTCTATATTTCCTAAAAATTCCGGTATTATATTTTTGCATTCTGTACATTCTATTTTTAAAATAACAAGCGCTTTCATAAAAGCCATTTCAAGAACAAGAGCAACAAATGCAAATACTCCTCCCAACAAAAATACTTCCGAAAGTATAGATTTTGGTTCTTTGTTTTTGTCTTTTTTTAAGTAATACGAAAGCCAAATTAAGCTTGGAAGCGTTCCTAAAAATATTAAAAATAGGTAATATTGTATGGTTTGGAGCATTTAAAAAAATCTTAATTTATCTTCTAAATTTTTAATTTTTTTATTTTGTTCTTTTAATTTTTCTTCTTGTTGCTTTACTATATGTTTTGGAGCTTTTTTTATAAATTCTTGATTATCAAGTTTTCTTTGAATTGAAGCTCTGAACTCTATTGCTTCTTTTAGCTCTTTTTGAATTCTTGTAAGTTCTTTTTGGGGATCAATTAAATCTCCCATAGGTATATAAAGTGTAGAATCTTTTAATATTGCTTCTGCGCAGTTTTGCGGTTTTTTACCGCTTTTTTCTATTTGTATGTCAGAAAGTCCAGCAAGAAGCTTTATCGCTTCTTTGTGTTCAAACAATGTTTTTCTTTTTTTGGAATGCAAAATTGCTGATATTTTTTTCTTTGGTTCTATTTTGTACTCAGATCTTATATTCCTTATTGCAACAATGACATCTTTTAGCATTTGAAAGTCTTGTTCTACATTTTTTGAAGAAGACAGTTTTATCTTTTTTGGCCAAGGCTCTACTATTAAAAGCTTTTTGTCTCCTTTTTTAAATCCAGCAAGCTCCCATAAATATTCAGTTAAAAATGGTATAAGAGGGTGGGCTAAAACAAGAACTTGTCTTAGCACATCTTTTAGAACATCTTGTTTTTGTGTTTTTGATATTTCCACATACCAATCAGCAAGATCTCCCCAGATAAATTCTCGGAGCTTTTCTCCAGCCTGAGAAAGTTCTATATTTTGATAATGTTCTGTCAATTCTTCGTTGAGGGTGTTTAGTTTTTTTAGTATCCATTTGTCTGCTAAAGTTAAATTTTTTGATATTATCTTTTTTGGTTTTGAGTTTAATATTGTGTATCTTGCTATATTGAAAATTTTGTTTGAAAAATTTCTGAAACTTGCGATTTTTTCTTCTGAAAGTTTAAGGTCATTTCCCGGAGAATTGCCAATAATCAAAGACAAGCGAGTAGCATCTGCTCCATATTTTTCTGACATTTCAAGTGGATCTATTACATTGCCAAGAGACTTTGACATTTTTACTCCTTTCGCATCACGGACAAGCCCATGAAGATATACCTTTTTAAAAGGTATAGTGCCAAGCGCATATTCTGACATTATTATCATTCTTGCTACCCAAAAAAATATTATGTCATATCCGGTTTCCATAAGATCAGCAGGGTGAAATTCTTTTAAGTCTTTTGTATTTTTTGGCCAACCCAAAGTTGAAAATGTCCAAAGTCCTGAAGAGAACCAAGTATCCAAAGTGTCGGGGGTTTGAATTATTCTTTTTGATTTGCACTTTGGACAAGCTTTTGGTTTTTTTTCTGCAACAATAACTTCTTCACAGTCAAGACAATCATAAGCTGGTATTTGGTGGCCAAACCAAATTTGCCTTGATATGCACCAGTCATGAAGATTTTCCATCCAATGAAAATATGTCTTTTCAAACCTTTTTGGTATTATTTGTATTTTTCCGCTTTTTACAGCTTCGGTTGCTTTTTGTTTTAGTGATTTTTTTGTTTTTGAGTTTTTAAGATGTATTTTTTTATTTACCGCAACAAACCATTGGGAAGAGACTTTTGGTTCTATTATTGTTTCACATCGGTAACAGTGTCCCACATTATGCTTGTGGGGCTCTATTTTTATTAAATATCCTTCATTTTGCAAATCTTTGACAATTTTTTTTCTTGCTTGTTGCCTGTCTAGTCCTTCGTATTTTTCAAAATTGTGGTACTGCGCTGATTTTTTATCTATTTTTCCTTTGTCATCAAAAATATCAATTACATCAAGTTTGTGCTTTTTTCCTAAAGTAAAGTCGTTTGGATCGTGTCCGGGAGTAACTTTTAAAACTCCTGTTCCAAACTCAATATCAACATAATCATCTGCAAGCACAGGAATTTCTCTTTTTGTTATTGGCATAACAGATGTCCTGCCTATAAAATCAAGATACCTTTTATCTTGCGGATTGACTACTAAGGCAGTATCTCCAAGCATAGTTTCTGGCCTGGTTGTTGCTACAGTCAAAAATCCACCATCTTTTATTGGATACTTGATGTAGTATAAATTTCCATTTATTTCTTTGTGGTTTACCTCATCATCTGCTAAGGTTGAAGAGCATCTTGGGCACCAGTTTACCATTTGAAATCCTTTATAAATTAGCCCGTCATTGTACATTTTTATAAATACAGTCTTTACTGCTTCTGACATTCCTTTATCCAGAGTGTATCTTTCTCTTGACCAGTCACAGGAAGAGCCCATTTTTTTTATTTGAGTTTTTATTGTGTTTTTTGAATTTTTTACAAATTTATCTACTTCTTTTAAGAACTCTTTTCTGCCAAGATCCTCTTTTGTTATGCCTTTTTTAAGCAATAATTTTTCTACAACATTTTGAGTAGCTATTGAAGCATGGTCTGTTCCCGGTATCCAAAGAGTTTTTTTACCGCACATCCTGTGAAAGCGAATCTGGGCATCTTGTATTGCAAGCATAAGGGTGTGTCCCATATGCAGTATCCCAGTAGCATTTGGTGGAGGCATTGGTATAAAAAATTTTTGTTTTCGGCTTTTTTTATTTGGTAGTTTATCTGGGTTAAAATATCCGGATTTTTCCCAGGTTTTGTATATTCTTTCTTCTACCTTTTGGGGTTCGTATGCTTTTGGTATACTTATTTTTTTAGTTTTTTTTGCTTTCATCGCTTGATAAAATATTATTATTTCTTTAAAATAATAGCTTTTTTCTAAAAAAAAGACAAGATTAAATATTTTTGTTAATATACTTAAGTATGAGAAAAATAAACAATATTTTAAAAGTTATTAAATTGTTAAAAGAAGCAGAAAAAGCCATAGGAAGCCCGTATAAATATGGCGCTTATGCAGAAAGTCCAAAATTAAAGGAGAGCGAGTTTGATTGTTCATCTTTAATTCAATATCTTTATAGGTCTGTAAATATAAAGCTTCCAAGAAGCTCTATATTTCAAGCAACAAAAGGGGAGGAAATTAAGGGTAGTCAGTTTTTGCCCGGAGATTTGTTATTTTTCAGAAGCGACAGAGGTCATTATTATGATGATTTATTTTCTGGAAAAAAGATATATATAGGTCATGTTGCTATTTATATCGCTGATGATTTAATTATTCACGCAAAATCAAATAAGGGAGTTATAAAGCAAAAGCTTTCTGATCTACAAAAAGATCCTCTTTATAAGGTGGTCTTGGCAAAAAGGATATTAGATTTATCTTTGAATATAGGAGGGTGGAAAATTCCTTCTTTTTCTCAATTTTTAGATATAACAGACAATAAATATAAAAAAGTAAGCTGTGGCATCGTTTCTTTATCTATGGTTATGAGTTTTTTTCTTAAGAAAAAAATTGATCCTAATGAAGTTTTAAACAAAGGCATAGAACTTGATATTAAAGATAAAAATAATAATTGGACTCACAAAGGTCTTGTTAGCCTTGCAAAGTTATACGGACTTTTTGGGAAAGCATATGATTTTGCTGAAAAATCAGATGAAGAGGCAATAAGAAAGATGTTGAATTTATTAAAAAAACATCCAATTTTAGTATCTATTTTTAAAGATTTTAATCCAAAAAAATCAGGGCATATTATAGTTCTTACTGGTTTTAAAAATGGAAGGTTTCAATATTATGATCCAAACTCAAAAGACAGAAAAGAAGTAAAAAGAGAAATTGATATTTATTACTTTATTGAAGGATGGAAAAAAAGATTTATCTTAATAAAAAACAAAAATTAACCAACATTTAATTACGATCGTCATTAAATGTGCAAAAACCAAAAACTATATTAATGGTATATAATATATTTTATAATTAAGTAATTATTAATTATTTATATGTCCAGAGGATTAGGACCAATTCAAAGTAAAATGCTTATATTGTTGCTTGGAGGAACGAGCATGGCTCTTTCTTATTCTCCTTTAAAGCAGTATGAAATATTAAAAGAAATAAAAAAGGAATGGAAAAAGGCAAGAGATTATCAAATCAAAAGGTCTTTAGAATCTCTTTGTAAATCAGAATTAGTTTTAAAAAGAGTGAACAAAAACGGAGATTTAGAGTTTGTTTTAACCGAGAACGGTATAGATGCAACATCTAAAATATTAATTAATAATTTGGTTGTTAAAAAAGATAAAAAATGGGATAAAAAATGGAGAATTGTTATGTTTGATATTCCAGAAAAATCAAGAAAAGCAAGAAATGCTCTAAGATGTAGATTAAATAAGTTGGGGTTCAAAGAGTTGCAAAAATCTGTTTTTGTTTATCCTTTTGACTGTTCAAAAATTATTTCTAAAATTGTTAGCTTTTATAAATTAAATACATATGTTCGTTTTGTTGTTGCAGAGCATATAGACAATGAAAAAGAGCTTAAAAAATATTTTAATATAAAAAGTTCTTAGGAGCTTGTTTGCACATTTAACTACGATCGTAATTAAATGTGTGAAAGTAATTTTTGTGTAAAACTTAAGGTAACTTTTTCAAAAACCTTTTATTTTTAGTAACTAGATTTATTCATGAAAATTTATTATATTATATGTGACAATATGCTATCTCATAATATATTTATGGTACAAGTAAAAATAATAATTAATTTTTAAAAATATGGAAAGCAAACTATTCGTAACAGGGGTTAAGATTTTTTTAAAAAATGGATCAAATCCAATTTCGGATATTTTAATAAGGCTTGGTAAAAAAGATGAAGTTGAGGCTTTGTTAAAAGAATATGAAGAAAAAAAGCACAAAGGTCCATTTGGGCTTGAACAAATGGCAAAATTTTATGGAGAGTTTTCAGAAAGTGAAGTAAAAGAGGAGGCAGAAAAATATGTAAGTGAGAATCTAAAAGAAGGGACTAAAGAATTGGTAAAAAACATAAAACAAAAAGGCTATATAATAGGTGTTATAAGCGCAAATCCGCAACTTGTTCTGGATATTTTAAAAAAAGAGTTTTCTTTGGATTTTGCAGTCGGTACGGAGTTTGATTTTGAAAAAGGAGAGCTTAAAAGCAAAGTTGACAGATTTAAGAAGGCTGAAATTTTAAACCAAAAAGCAAAAGAGCTTGGGATTGATAAAGAGAATATTGTTGTTTTGGGGTCTTCCGTGTCAGATCTTCCTATGGCAGAAAATGCAGGAAAGTTTATTGTTGCTGGAGCAAAAGATGAAGCAGTAAGACAACAAGCAGATGTTTTAATGGAAAGTTGGGAAGAGGAGTTATTTTTAAAAGAACTGTAATGAGCATGAACAAATTGATTGAATTTAAAAATAAAGAAGAGGAGGTTTTGCGCGGGATTTTTTCTGACAAAGGAAGTTCTGAGGTTGTTTTGTGCATACACGGCTTTGAAAGAACAGCAACGGCAGAGCCGAAATCTAAAAGGCTTTCAGATGAGCTTTCTGAAAAAAACATATCTTCTTTTCGTTTTGATTTTTCCGGTTGCGGGCTTTCTGATGGCGATTTCAAAGATATGACGGTAGAAAAGCTGGTGGAAGATCTAAAGTCTGCAACAGAAAATATAAAAAAGGAAGCCAGCAAAGTAAGTGTAGTAGCTCACAGTCTGGCAGGTTGTGTTCTTGCTAGGTTTAAAAACAAATACCCAGATATTGTTTTTGAAAAAATAGTTTTAATTAGCCCAGCTTTTAACCAAAAAGAGCTTTTACGGTATTATTTTGCCGTTTCTTTGGCTAAAAAAGAAGATAAAAATATTGTTTTGAATTGGGAAAATTGGGCAGATTATTTTTCTGGGGAAGATGACTTTCAAAAAAGTTATATGAGTGATGATAAGTTTTCAAAATCAAATTATTTTCCAAAAAAATACTTTCAAGAAAACAAAGAACTGGACTACTCAAGTTATTTTTCCGGAGATGAAAAAAATATTTTGCATATTCATGGGACAAAAGATAGTGCTGTGCCTATTGAAAGTCTGAATATAAAATTTAAAAACTCACTTATTGTGGAAGGTGGTGATCACGACCTTGAAATACCAACTATGCAAAACCAGTGGCTTAAAAAAGCAGTGAACTTTCTAGCCGAAAGGAAGTTGGTTAAATAAGCCTACACACAAAATCACAAATCAAAATTCATATTTCTCCCTTTTCACTCACCCAACTCACGATCGTGAGTTGGGTGAGTGAAAATAGAGGTGTTATTTTGTGTGTTGTTTTTGAATTTAATAAAATCAGTTTTTAAAAAACTTGGTGTCAAATTATGTTTATGTAAAATTTAATGTAACAAGTCATTTGACTATAATTTTAAAAAAAATATAATAATCTTGTCTGCACTTTAATACTTAGTTTAACAGGAGGAAGATCAAGTGGGTAACAAAATTGAAAGATCAGATATAATTTTCAAAGGCGTGAGAATATCTATAAAAAAAGATGAAAAAGAGATAGCCCACGGGTATGTTTATATGTTTCCAAATGACCATGGATTGGTTGCCTATCTTGAGGATATTTTTGTGGAGGAAAGCCACAGAAAAATGGGTTTTGGAACTAATATAATAAAAGCTGCTGTCCAAGAAGCAAAAAACTCGGGTTGTTACAAGATAGTGGCAACCAGCAGGCATGGCAGAGAACATGTGCATAAAATTTACGAAAATTTCGGTTTTTGTAAATTTGGTTTTGAGTTTAGAAAAGATCTTTAAAAAACAAAAAACCGCCCGTAATTATGGGCGGTTTTTTAAAACAGCTTTGCAAAAACCTTTTCTCTCATATTTTTGGCAATTAAATTCCAGTCGTATTTTTCTATTGCCATTTTTTTTGCGTTTTCCTTTATTTTTTCTGTTAGCTCTTTATTTTCCAGAAATCTTTTTATCTGTTTTGCAATTTGCTCCGGACTTTTTGGGTCAACGGCAAGTCCGGTTGGTTCTTTGTCTTTGTTTCTGTCTGGGTCAAAAAGAAAATCAGAAATTCCGCCTTCTTGAGTAGCGATGACCGGAAGGTCAGCTGCCATAGCTTCAACAAAAGAGTTTCCAAATCCTTCCGAAAGAGAAGGGCGGATAAATACATCAGATATTTTTAAATATTTTGGCATTTCAGAATGATCAACTTGCCCCAAAAACATAACCCTATCTTGAACCTTTTTTTCTTTTGCTAACTCTTTTAACATTTTTTCATCCGGTCCTGTTCCCAAAACTATAAATTTTATATTTTCAGGGAGCATGGGTAAAGCTTTTATAACATCGTCCACCGCATTTTTTTTCACAAGGCGAGAAGTTGTTATTATATATTTTTCATTTTCTTTTTTACCAAGCTTTTCTTTTAATTTATCAAGTTCTTCTTTTGGGAAGTCTTGAGAAAAATGTTTTGTGTTTACCGCATTTGGCACAAGCTCTATATCTCCTTCAAACCCCATATCGCGCGCCCATTTTCCCAAAAATGTAGATATTGGCTGGATAACGGTTGCTTTTTTAAAGCCTCTTTTAAAAAGAGGAAGGACGGGCTTTGCTTTTTTCATAATGTGGGATATCGGGTCTCCTTCTTGTAAGGTTAAAACATAAGGCATTTTTGGCATTAGAAATTTTGAAATAGCAAGCGGTACGGCAGTTGAGTGCGCCATCATGCCCCACATACCGTCAAATTTGTATTTTTTGTTTAGTTTGTATGCATAAAGTGGCGCAAAAAATTGATACAGAAATTTATTTAAATGCAAAGGGAATTTTCTTAAATCTGCCATTTGTGGATTTTCTTTTTTAAGTCCAATACGATGCACAAAAACATTTCCGATTTTTTCTTCTTTTGGGAGAGTGGAATCAAACCAATTTGTTATCATGTGAAATTCAATGTCTTCTGGTGAGATTCTGTCGGTTATCTCTTTTATGGCAACTTCCGCTCCTCCGACATGTTTTGGGTAGTAAGCAAGTGAAAATATTAGTATTTTTTTCATAAACTTGACAAGTTAATTTTTGTAATGTTTACTATATCATAGTTAAAGTTTTTTTACAATTAAATAAATTTCAAAAAAGGAGATTAAAATGGATAACAAAAGAGTTGTTGTATTTGATTTTGGTAATGTTCTTGCCGGTTTTGATCATATGAAAACCTGTAAGGCATTGGAGAAATTTTCGCCTTTTTCTGCTGATGAGATTTATCGTCTAATTTTTAAATCCGATATTGAATCTCAATATGACACCGGAC
>JALTWS010000014.1 GCA_027048495.1 Candidatus Azambacteria bacterium | reverse complement strand
CTATAATGAATTATAGAGTTTTTTGTTTTTATACTACCCCATTCGATTGTTCAGCACTTAGAACCACAAGACCATTTAAAGGCTTTCTTGGAGTATTTTTTAAGATATACTGACGCGCGCACCTCGGTCAGTTTCACAGAAAAAGCCTGCTCCCAATAAAAAACACCCCCACAGAGTATTCTGTGGGGGTGTTTTTTGTTTTGTTGCTCCGGGGGTGAGATTCGAACTCACGACCAATCGGTTAACAGCCGACTGCGCTACCACTGCGCCACCCCGGAATATTCCGCTGTAAATCAAAAAGCAACTTATCTGTTGCTTTTTGATATAATACAAAATATTTTATTTTTTTGCAATAGCTTAGTACTCTTCAAGCTTCTTTATTTTTTCGTTGTTTCTTATTTTTTCAAGCGATTTTGCTTCAATTTGCCTTATTCTTTCTCTTGTTACTCCAAACTCCTGTCCAACTTCTTCAAGAGTATGAGTAACTCCATCTTCAAGACCAAACCTCATAGAAAGTATCTTCTGTTCCCTTGGACTTAGATCGCTCATTATCTCTTTTAGCTGGTCTTTTAGGAGGCTTCTTGCTGTTGATTGTGCGGGAGATATATCTTTTTCGTTTTCTATAAACTCTCCTAAAGTAGATTCATCGGAGTCATTACCCAAAGGGGTTTCCAAAGAAACGGTATCTTGAGATATTTGCATTATGTGCCTGACTTTTTCAAGTTCTATTCCCATTTCTGATGCTATCTCCTCTGCAAGCGGCTCCCTTCCTAGATCTTGGACTAGCCTTCTTTTCACTTGGTTAAACTTAGAAATAGTTTCAACCATATGAACCGGTATTCTTATTGTCTTTGCCTGATCTGCCAACGCCCTGGTTATTGCCTGTCGTATCCACCAGGTTGCATAAGTTGAAAACTTATACCCTTTTTTGTAATCAAATTTTTCAACGGCTTTGAAAAGCCCAATGTTTCCTTCTTGAATAAGATCAAGCAAAGTCAAATGCGAGCTTCTTCCAATGTACCTTTTTGCAATTGAAACTACTAATCTTAAATTTGCCTGAGTTAACTTTTGTCTTGCATCTTCATTTCCCTGCTCTATTTTTTTTGCCAATTCTTTTTCTTCCTCTTCTGTAAGAAGCGGAATTTTTCCTATCTCCCTAAGATACATTTGGACAGAATCTTGGGTAAGCAAGCTTAATTTTTCTGGCTCTTTTCTTGGCTTCTTTTTTTTGTCTGCTTCTTCTGGAAGTTCAAGCAGATCTTTTGATTCAACTAAATCTATACTTGCATCAGAAAGCCGATCATAAAGATCCTCAAACAAAGGAATGTTCTCCTCTATGTTTGGCATTGCATGCAGTATTTCAGAATGAGTTATAAACCCTCTTTGCCTTCCCTTCTCTATAAGTTCATCTATTGCTTTTTGATGTAAAATTTCTAGTTCCTCTTTTTCTGCTTTTGTCCTTTTTTTAGGTTTTGGCAATGATTTTTTTGCCTTTGTTTTTTTGACAGACTTTGTTTTTTTAACTTGAGTTTTTTTTATTGTCTTTTTCTTCGCATTTTGTTTTTTTTGCGTTTTTTTAACGCTTTTTTTCTTTTTTGTTGTTTGAGTTTTTTTTGCTTGTTTTTTCTTTTTTGGCATACTTTAAATATTAGACTTTATTAAAGAATTTAGTTCTTGTAAGTATTTTAAAATTAGATCGTGGTCGTTTGATTTTTCTGCTTCTTTGATTTTTTTGTTAAGTTGTTTTATCTTAATATTTTTAACATCAGAGAAAATCTTATTTTGGCAAAACTCAATCTCTTTTTTTACATCAATACTATCGTCAATAAACTCAGACTGCAAAAGGACAGAACCAAGCAAATCTTTAATTTCAGGACCGGCTTTTTTGAGCATTTCTGAAGCTTGGCATATTTTAACATACTTTTGGAAAAAATCAAACAACAAAATCAAATCTTGGCTTATTATTTCATTTAAATATTCTTTGTTTGTATCAAAAAATTCTAAAAATCCAGAATCCTCAATAAAATCAAAAACACTCGGATCTTTTGCCAAAAATGCTAAATAAGATTTAAAAAGTTTGTCATCTCTTTTCTGGCTTTTTTGTATAGGTTGGATTTGTTGTGTATTTTTCTCGTAAGAATAAAAGTTTTGATCTTTTATTTTTTTTAGCTCTTCTTCAAGATATTTAACATCAACTTCCAAAACATCTGCCAGTTTCAAAAGCCAGTGGTATGCCTCCACTTTATTGTTGATGCTTTTTATTGCCGGCAAAATCTGAGAAGATATGCTTTTTTTGCCTGATAAGTCTTTTGGATTGAACTTTTCAAGGGCGGTAGAAAAATAAAAATCCATAAGAGATATGTCGCTTTGTTGTATTATTTTTTTCAGTTCTCCCTTTTTTAAAACAGCAAAATCAGCAGGATCTTTCCCTTCTGGAATTTTAACAATACTTACGGATAATCCCTCCCTTTGAGCAATCTCTGCTCCCCTTTTGGCGGCTTCTTGGCCAGCATCGTCTGAATCAAAAATCATTTTTACCTTTTGCGCATATCTTTTCAAAAGCTTTGCTTGCTTTGGTGTCAGCGCGGTTCCAGAGGAGGCAACTGCGTTTTTTACCCCTTCTTGCCAAGACAAAATAACATCCATTTGACCCTCCATTAAAACAGAAAAGCCGGCTTTTTTTATTTCCATCTTTGCTTTGTCTAAATTATAAATAACTTTGCTTTTGTCAAAAATAGGAGTTGCCGGAGTGTTTATATATTTTCCTTCGTTTTCTTTTTTGTGCAAATACCTTCCGGTAAAACCTACTATATAACCGCTGGCGTCTGATATTGGAAACATTATTCTGTCCCTGAATCTGTCAAAATATTTATTTTTTGAAAAAACAACAAGTCCCGCTTTTTGTATCATCTGTGGCTTGTAGCCTTTTAGGGTTAGGAAGTTATAAAGTCCGTCCCACGAAGAGTCCGCATAACCAATTTTGAACTCTTCTATTGTCTCTTCTTTTAATCCCCTTTCTTTAAGATATTTTCTTGCTTCTTTTCCGGCTTCTTTTTGCAAGCAAGAAAAAAAGTATCTTGCCGCATCTTTGCATATCTCCTGCAAAACTGAGTTTTCTGACACTTCATTTTCGTTTTGCCTTTTTAGCTCAACTCCGGCTTTTTTTGCCAAAATCCTCAAAGCATCAACAAACTCAACTCCTTCCATTTCCATAACAAACCTAAATATATCTCCTCCTTTGCCACAGCCAAAACAGTTAAAAATCTGTTTTTCCGGAGAAACAAAAAAAGAAGGAGTGTTTTCATTATGAAACGGACAGATAGCCTTAAAATTGCTTCCTGCCCTTTGAAGCTTTATATACTCCGAAACAACATCAACAATATCCAGCCTATCTTTTATTTGTTCTGAAGGTTGTCCGCTCATAATATATCCTGCTTATTTTTTAAAATATTAACCAAAACATCAATATCATCGTCTTGTGCAAGCCTATTTCTTCTTTGTATGCCACACTTTCTGCACTTGTGCACTACACAATATTCTCCGTTTTTCATATCAGACCCAATAGGCTCCATAAGCCCCTTGCATACCTCTTCTCTGTCTCCCGGGTTTATATCAACATGCTTGGAAAAAAGGCATTTTGGACAATGATTTGTATATCCAGTGCCTTTTACAAAAAAGCCGCAATTTTCACAAACAAAATCTTCTTTGTTTTTTGTGAACTTTTTCATAGCTCACTTAAGTGTATAACTTTTTTTGGGTATATAAAATATTGACTAAATTAAAAATTTATTTTATTATATAAACAACTAAAACACCTCAAAAGGAGGTTTTTATGAGTTCTTTAAATTTGCATGAACTAAAGATTGCTGTTGGAAAAATACAAGAAGAAACAAAAAAACCCATAAGCTTTCAAGTTGCAAAAATAGTAGTAATGCAACTTGAAAGCATAAAAGACAACCATGCATCGTTCAGAGAAGCATTAAGGCAAGCTCTGAATGATGCATATATTTCCGAAAAAGATCAAAGACAACTTTATGCCAAAGTGGCAGGAAGCTACTTTGGCAAAAGAGGCGGAAGAAAAAGAAAGTTAAAAAGACCAAGAAAAATGATAAAACTCCCGCCTGTTCCTCCTGCTTTGGTAGAGAAAGGAGGACAAATTTGCTTGAATTTTCAAAAGCGGAGGCTGTAAGCCTCCGCTTTTTTTATTTAAATTTTTAATAATTTTTTTCGTTATCGTTTGAGTCTTGAGTGAGTCTTTTTGTTACTTTGCATTTTCCAAATCCGTTCCATAGCCAAGCAAAAACCCATCCTATTATATATCCGCACAAAAAAGCGCCCAAAACACCCAAAACAGCCAAAGTAAATGAAAAGTCAGCTACAACAACAGTCTCGCCTTTAAAAAAATGGGCTGTTAGAACATTTTTTGAAAGCGCTTCTGCCCAGCCAAAAAAAACAACCAAAACCCACAAAAAATGCATAAGAGCAAAAAGACTCCCCAAAGAAAGTCCCATTCTATTTTTATTAAAATCCATATTTTTATAAAATTTAATATTAGCTTGTTATTGCCGACCTTTACTTTAAATTAAGTTAAGATGCCAATCCTTTCAGAAAATATCCTACAAAAAAAGCAACCAAAGCGGCAATACCACCAACAAGCAAAGTTTCAATACCACTTCTTATCGGATGTTTTTTAGTAATGCTTGCCTTTAAGGTACCCACCATAAACAAAGAAAATCCAGTTAACACAATAGCTAAAGGCAAAGCATACTCTTTGAAAAACTCAAAAGCATAGGCAAATATAAAAGCAAGCAAAGGGATTGACCCTGCAACAACAAAAGCGACAAATGTAGCAAAAGCAGTATTTTTTGGATTTATCTTCTGGTAATTTCCATAATACTCGCTTAACATTAGCTTTTCCCACCCTTCTTTGTTTAAGGTTATTTCTTCTACTAAATGTTTTATAACCTCATCAGAAAAGCCTTTATCTTTGAAAATCTCAATAAGTTTTTCTTTTTCAAAAGACGGATTTTTTCTTACCATATCATGAAACTCTTTTCTTTTCTGGTTTATTCTTTCAATTTCCGATTTTGTGCTTAAATAGTTGCCAACTGCCATTGATATGCCATCTGCCAATAAATTAGCAAGCCCCAAAACCACAATAACTCCGTAAGATAAAGATGCCCCCACAACTCCAGAGACAACCGCAAAAGTCGTTATTATCCCGTCTATGCTCCCATAAACAAAATCTTTTAAATATCTTTTTTTGAATTTCATCATTTTAAAGTCAATTATATTCACTATAAGTATTATACTTTAAAAATCAAAAATATAAAATTGCAACTCTATGAAACTTATTGCTTCTCTTTTTGTAGAATTTTAATAATAATATAAAAAAGATAAGTCACAAAAAGTATAAATAAAAGTATGGCAAATTTACTCACCCAAACCTCAGCCAAACCTATAGATTTAGAAAAAACATACCCTGACAGAACAAAGAGTAAAGCCCATCCTACTGCTCCCAATATATTCCATTTTAAAAATACCCTCCACTTCATATGTAAAGACCCTGCTATTAAAGGAGCTATTTCTTTTATTCCCGGGATAAATCTTCCAAAAAATATACTTTTTGCTCCGTAGGAATTTAAAAATTCTCTCCCCTTTTGGAGATGATGCGACTTTATGAACCAAACTCCGCTTTTTAAAAAATATATTCCATATTTGTGTCCAAGATAATAATTTATATTATCTCCCAAAACAGCTCCAAAAAAAGCAAACCACAAAAGATCACCCACATCCAAATATCCTTGATGAGAAAAAGCCCCCATAAATATTAATATCACAGATCCGGGAAGAAACATTCCAATCCCTACTAAAGTTTCCAAAAACGCAGCAAAAAATGCTATCCAATAACCAATACTGTGAAAGCTGTCTATTGTCGGCAAAAGAGCATTTAAAAAATCTAAATTCATTTTTTATTCTTAATTACAATATGCTTAACTATCTCACTTACCTGCATCCAGAACATTGCCCAAATCCAAACAAAAAGCACCATTTCCCAAGGAGCTTTTGCTATAAAAATTCCAAACAAAGCAAGCAAAGTTGCCAAAATTTGAGTTGAAAAAGTAGCCCAGATGACCTCTTTGCTTGGCAAAAACCTAAACCATAAGCTTTCAGTATGGGCGACATACAAAAGCAAATGACCAGAAACTGTAAGTTTTAAGAAAAATAAAGTAGAGATAACATCGTAAGGCAAATTCAAAATATTTTTAACAATAACAAAAAACAAAATGCTATTTATAACTCCAACAAGCCCCAAATAAGAGCTTAATATGAATCTTTTTTTTACATTTATTTTTGCCGGTTGTCTGGCAAGTTTTACTCTGTTAAAAGCCAAAGATATTATCGGTATATCATTTAAAAAAGCAAGCAATATAAGATGAATTGGAGACAAAGGATACTCTTTATAAAAAAGCACAAGCAATACTATAGTTAAAATAATTCTAAAGCTTTCGCTTATTCTGTAAATGGAATAGCTGTATAATCTTGCAAATATCTTTCTTGCCTCCAATATTGCATCTTTTATAACAGAGATACCCTTATCCAACAAAACAATATCAGCAGAGCTTTTCAAGGCTGATACAGCATTACTAACTGCTATCCCAACATTGGCAGACTTTATCGCCGGTAGGTCATTTATGCCATCACCGGTAACAGCAACTATATCTCTTTTTTTGTATTTTTAAACAATATCTAGTTTGTCTTTTGGCAAAACTTCAGAAAAAATATCATTTTCAGACAACCCAAGCTCTTTTCCTACTCTTTTACCTATTAGCTTATTGTCTCCGGTAAGCATCTTTACTTTTATGCCATTTTCCTTCAAGAACTTAATAACTCCTTTGGCATCTTTTCTTAAAGGATCAGAAAATGCAAAAAGGCCGCAAAAAGACATATTTTTTTCAATTTTTCCCAAAACAAAAGAAAGAGCCAATACTCTGTATCCATCATCCGCGATTTTTTGAATATCTTTTTCAAATTTTTCTTTTTCTTGACCAGAAAATTTACATAATTTTTCTATAACCTGAGGAGCGCCAATTGATATTGTATATGTTTTATCCTCTATTTTAGCTGTAACTGTACTTCTTTTTCTCTCTGAATTTGCAGGAATAAAATGCAAAATCTTATATTCTTTTTTGTTTTTATTTGACTTTTCATATTCTTTTAAAATAGCCTTGCTTATTACACTTCTTGCATCTTTAAAAGAAGCCAAATAAGCAAAAAACAAAGCGTCATCTTTTTTGCATCCATATTCTAAAAATTTCTGTATTGCTATCTCATTTTTGGTTAAAGTCCCAGTTTTATCAGTTAAAAGCAATGTTACATTTGCAAGATCTTCCAAAGAAGAAAGCCTTCTTACAGCAACATTCTTTTTTGTAAGATGAAATACCCCAAGACTTGTTATTATTGTTATAACAGTAGATATAGCAACAGGTATTCCCGCAATTATCAAACTTAAATCAAGAGTAAAAATATCAATAAAATCAAAACCTTCAAAAAACAAAAATATAGTTATAAAAAATACTCCCAAAAGGCTGACAAGAGAAAGAAATTTTGAAATTGTAAGTATATCTTTTTCAACTATACTAACCTTTTTCCCGTCCTCAACAGACAAAATGGCTTTTCCAAGATAAGTATCAGATCCAGTCTTTTTAACCAAAGCAACAGCATTTCCAGAAAAAACAAAAGAACCAGAGAACACTTTATCTCCCTTATGTTTTTTTTGAGACAAAGACTCTCCTGTTAGCGCCGCCTGGTTTATTAAAAGTTCGTTTGCCTCTAAAATCTCAACATCAGCAGGAACAATATCCCCACTTGCAAGCTTTATAATATCATCTGGAACTATAAAATATGAATTTACAAAAACCCATTTTCCATCTCTTAAAACCTCAACCGGAAAGTCAAGCTTTTCTTTTAGTTTTTCTATAGCATTATCAGCTTTTCTTTCCTGTAAAAAAGTAATAATAAAATTAAAAAAGAGTAAAAAGAGTATAAAATAAAAATCAAATACTTCATCAGAAAGCAAAGACAAAAACGCCGCCGCAAAAAGCATCAAAGATATAGGCGACAAAAACCACCTGACAGACTTTGCTGGCAAACTCTCTTTTTTTTCTTTTATGGTATTTGAGCCAAAAAGCTTAAGATTTTCTTTTGCTTTATCAGAAGTTATTCCTTTTTTTGCATAGCTTAAAATTACTTTTGCATCAAATCAAACAAAGATGTCACCGCTCCCTCTTCGTCAAAAGAGAATAAAAACGCAAAAAATGGCTTTTTGATTTTGACCTGCTCTTTTTCATTGTCAGATACCAAAACCTTCAAATCCAAAGGCATAGATATAAATCCAAAAAGCTTTGCTGGAGTTTTTAAATGAACAACTGCGCTTCCGTCTCTTTGTTTTGTGACTTTAGACACTTTTGCTCCCGCTTCTGTCTTGTTGCCAACAAGAGTTTTGGCTTTTTGAGAAACCAACTGGCCAATCCCCACACCAGAGTTTTTTGCTTCTTTTGCCAACTCCCTTACATATTCTCCCATGCCTTTTTTTGCGGTTTGCTCCAGTTGTTTTTCTGCAATTCCATATTTTGGAATTGATCCTGAAAGTGTTCTCTTTGAAGAATCTACAGGCATTTTTATCTCTTTTCCGGTCTGTGAGTTTCTCCCCGTCCGTGCGCTCCTTTCTGTTGTATCTTCGGAAAGCACAGCCTGCCCCGCGCCAACCGTTCTCCCTCCTTCTCTTATCGCTTCTTTTTCTGAAACATTTTTAAGATCAACACTGTTGCCTGTATTTTCGCTTGACTGAATCATACCTCTTCTTATGTCTGTTTTTTCTATTCCTCTTGCAGCAGCAGTATCACACTCAGGCTCCTCACAAGGAACGGAACTTGTAGCTGTGATCGTTTTTTCTCCCTTTACTGTTAAATTAACAAGTTGCTCTGCAAGTTGTTTTGCGCTGGCAAAACCGGAAACAAAAAACAAAACCGACAAAAACACAAATATTTTTTCATAAATTTAATTAAAAATTAATTTTTACAATTTAATTATACCACCAAACCAAAAACAAAAAAACTCTAGAGTTAACTCTAGAGTTAATTATAGAATTAATTTATAAAGCTCAAGAGCAAGCTCTAGAGCTTGCTCTTGAGCAAAAAACCCTGCAAAACAATTGCAGGGTTTTTTATTTGGCGGTACTGTTTGGACGAAATTCTAACCTTTTTTGAGCAAAATCCAGAGGATTTTGCGGATTGAATCCCGCCCAGCGTTTCCGCCCGTCTCCGCTTCGCTACGGCAACAGGCAAAACAGAAAAATTTTCTTTTCCTTAATTGAAAAAAATTTTGGGGGCGCGCGATTAAAAAAATGTGGAGAAAATTTTCTGTTTTGCTTGCCGTATCCGCAAATTGGCGGTACCTTTTGGACGAAATCCGAACTTACTTTGAAGAAAATCCGGAATAGGAGGCGGAACGCTTCGCGTGCTTTTTATCTCGCGCCCTACGGGACGCGAACAACACTTCCACCGCGCCTCGGGCGCGCTCCTTCCAGTCGCGCACGCAAAACCAAAAATTTCCTTACCTTCCAAAAAAACGGCGGGGGGTGCAGGGGGGAGCCGCAAAAAATTGAAAGGAAATTTTATGGTTTTGCTTTCGCCGCTTCACTCCTCCAAAAAAGGCTTGTAAATAAAAATAACATAACTTGCAGCATATCGTCCGCCTTTTTCTCCGTCGCTTGCGGCGACCCGAGGCGCTACGCTCGTGGTAATCGTCCGTCCGCTCGCTCACGAGAGACGCCTCGCAATCCTTGTCAGAAAAAGCTAACTACAACAATTACTCTTATGGTTTACTTACTACGGAATTAATCTCTTATGTGTCCTTGGAAATAACACGGCATCATGAACCATGTCTAAACCGAGAACCTTTGCTATTAACCTATCAATTCCTAAACCAAAACCTCCGTGCTCGACCGCTTTATCAACCATGGATGTATAAAATTCATAATCCATTGGGTTAATGCCAGATAGAAGCATTGATTTTTTTATTTTTTCTCCATTTGTCTGCCTGATTGCACCACTTGCAAGCTCCCAACCTCCTAATATAACATCAAATGTCTCAGTTAATCCTTTTTCATATTCTTTTGTGTAAAACTTTTTGATTGTATCTGGATAATTTTTAATTACAAAAATATCAGACTTATATTTTTTGGAAATAATTTTACTGAGATTCATTTCACCAACCAAACCAAGGTCATCCCCATAAATAATATATTCGCCATTGTTTTTTAATAAATGAATTGCTTCCTTGTATGTGATAACCGGCACTTCTTTAGCATCCGGAATAATAAGATTTGTATTATTTGGTACTATTTCAAATATATGTTTAATAATAGATAAAACTAATTCATATAAAACACTTAATTTAGATGGATTTTGCATTTCTATATCTAGACCAATGGTCTCAAACAAATGTCTGTAAGAATCATTTTCTTCTTTTCTCCAAAATGGACCAATTTCATATATCTTTTCCAAACCTGATACTATTAAAATTTGTTTATATATTTGGTTTGACTGCCTTAAAAAAGATGGAATCCCATCTCTTAACTTAACTTCTATTGCACCACCCTTGTCAACTTTTGCCGGATCTGTTAGTAAGCCAACGATAAAAGGCGTTGTCACTTCAATAAAATTTTGCCTATCTAAATAATCCCTTATAGTAAAATCTTGTTCCGTTTTACTGCGAGATCTAATTTTGCCCTATCCAAATTAAATTCTGTATTTTTCTGCTCATTAATGTATTCTTTGCCAATATATGTATTTATTGTCGAAATCACAGAATCAAGTTTTTTAACTATTAATCTTTGTGTTTTATTAGCAGCCTGTTTACGATTTTCTATATTTTTATTTGCTATTTTGGATATATGTTCAATGTCTATAAAGGATATTGTATTATCTAACAGTGGGGGTGTTGAAATATCAACGAATAGTATTTTATTTGATTTACTGTTGATATTCTTAATAAACTTTTGGATTAATTCCTGAGTTTGTTGATTGTTTTCAAGTGCCACAATGCAAAAATCTATGTCGTCTACTTCCTCTAACTCATCAAACCTCTTATACACAACACTTTGTTGGTCAAGCTCTGTTTTTGTTATATCTATTTGTGACCGATTTGCTATATATAGATGAATTGCATTTTCCACATTTAATATTTTTGCTACCAATTTTCCTGACTGGCCGTAACCTAAAACTATTCCTTTGGCTCCTTTTTTATCGCCTAATTTATCGAGAATGATTTCCGATGCTATTCTTTCTACAGATGTATTCCCTTCAAACAAACTCGTTTTTAATTCAACATCTTTGATGACATTACGAATCCATCCCGATATAAAATGCAACATTTTAGTATCAAAAAAACCTGAATTTAATCCACTGACTATCTGTGACATTACTTGAGAATCGCCAACTGTCACACTATGTAAACCCGATGACGCCTCTGCTAAAAATTGCAATGCATCTGTGTTGTATTTAAATTGCACTTCTCTAATAAAATGCACGATACCCGCATTTGAATATTTATCCCAAAAAGAAAGTATCCTTCCTGTTAGAAAATCTTTAGAGTAATATTCATCATGCACAATCAATATCATTACCGCATTACACTTTTCAATAAACGCAATAGAACGCACTTCCAGACCCAGATCTTTGATTATGCTTTTTTCACTAATTTGTTCTGTAATTTTTGCTGAATGTAACTTTTTTAATGCATCAGAATCAAGGCGTTTATAGTTAATATATGCTAAAGTTATATTTGTGTTTAAATTCATAATAGTTAATTTAATTTGTTCTATATATATGCTCAACCGTAGCTTGATGTGTGGGTGTTACAGTTATTTCGTTTATTTGTACATGTTGCGGTAATTCTATTGCATATTTAATAATGCTAGCAATATCGTTTGCACTTAAAGGCTTGATGCCTTTATAAACACTCTTTGCCTTTTTGGTATCGCCATAAAATCTTATTACACTAAACTTGGTCTCCACCAACCCTGGTTGAATATTTGTAATACGAATGTTGTTCGGAATGATGTCTTTCCTTAATCCATCAGATATGGATTTGACGGCAGATTTTGTTGCGGCATATGTGATGCCTGTTGGATACGAATCTATACCTGCAATTGAACCTAAATTTATAATATGGCCTTTATTTGCTGCCTTCATAACCTTTAAAGCATGTTTTGACATGAATAATAGGCCCTTAATATTTGTATCAATCATTGCATGGATATCTTCTTCTAGGCTTCTATCCAAAGTTTCCAATCCAAGTGCAAGACCAGCTGAATTTATTAAAACATCAACGCCAATACCCTCTGCTGCAAGAGTATTAAATAAGCTTGAAACTTCGGTATCACTTCTTACATCCAATTTAAAAACTAATACTTTGTTACCGTGTGCTTGTAATGTTTTTTGCAGCTCTTTTAGTTTATCTTCATTTCTTGAACAAAGTATTAAATCGTAATTTTTTGCAAGTAATTCTGCGCATGCTTTGCCGATTCCACTACTTGCTCCCGTGATAATTACTGTTTTTTTCATAAAGGTTTATTCATTGACTAATTTAATCATTAATTCCTCAAGTTGTTTTTCTGCAATTCTATCCGGAGCATCAAGCATTAAATCTTTACCTTCCCCGGTTTTTGCAAATGGGATGACTTCACGAATACTTTTTTCTTTCTCTAGAATCATAAGCAACCGATCAAAACCCCATGCAATACCTCCATGTGGGGGTGCTCCAAACGATAGCGCTTCCAGCATGTGGCCAAAATTTTCTTCAATCCTTTTTTGATCATAGCCCATAATCTCGAACGTTTTTCTTAACAAATCAGGATTATGATTTCTTATGCTTCCCCCGCCAATTTCAAATCCATTTAAGACTATATCGTATTGTGTACTAAGTATGTTTTCAATATTTTCCCCACTCACAAAATCAGTTATGTATTCATCCTTTGGTTTTGAAAATGGATTGTGAGTAAATGTCCAATTCTTGGCCTCATCAAAATTATTATCATCTGCCACTTTTTCAAACATAGGGAAATCAGTAACCCATAAAAATGCAAGTAAATCATTGTCACTTTTATCCTTACGGATATCGGGCCTATCAGTCCCATACTTTTCCATGACATCATTATATGTCATTCTTGGAAATGGTATTTCTTGTATCTTTTTCTCTGGATATAATTCCTTAACCAATGTAATTAGTAATTCCTCGTTAAGACGCATAATATCTTCTTCAGATACGAAAGACATTTCCAAATCCATCTGTGTAAATTCAGGTTGTCTATCACCACGGCTATCCTCGTCTCGGAAACAGCGAGCAAATTGAAAATATTTGTCAAAATCAGCCACCATTAATAGTTGTTTGTATTGTTGTGGAGACTGGGGCAAGGCATAAAATTTTCCTGTATCCAGACGACTTGGAACAACAAAAGATCGAGCTCCTTCCGGAGTTGGGGCTGATAAAAGAGGGGTCTCTATTTCTAGAAAACCCCGATCCGCTAAATAGTTTCGTATAAATTGTTGAACCCTGAATCTATTCTTAACATTTTTCTTCATTCTTTCAGAACGCAGGTCTAAATATCTATATTTAAGTCTTATATTTTCATTTATGTCAGAAGTATCTTCTAACGGAAACGGGATTGTCTCGCTGGTGTTTATGGTAGATATTTTTAGTATCTCTAATTCAATATCACCATTTGGAACATCGGGATTTTTATTGTTTTCAGGTCTTTCGTTAATATTTCCTTTAACTAAAACTGCGAAATTTTCCCGCACTTTTTTTGCGTCTTGCATCGCCGCGCTTTTAGGCAGCACAATTCCCTGGACCGTTCCGGTAGAGTCCGAAAAGTCAAAAAATATCATTTTTCCTTGATCTCTTCTTGTATTGATTCTTGCATAAATCTCAATTTCTTTGCCAATATATTTCTTTAAATTTTTAATGTAAATTCTTTTTTTCATAACTTTTATTTTTATACTATTATTACTTTAGTAATTGCTCCACATTAACACCCAGCGCTTTAGCAATCTTTTCCATTGTTTCAAGAGTGGGATTCTGTTTGCCAGCTTCAAGATTACTGATGTACGCACGCTCAATTTTGGTAGCGCGATAAATATCGCCTTGCGACATTCCTTTTTTCAAACGAATTTTTTTCATATTCTCACCAAACCTTTTTGCTGTGTTTTGACTCATAATTTTTTCTAAACTTATTAATAAAAATATTATATTTTATGTACTTGTACTTTAACACAATATTAAGTTATAATACAATAGTAAATAAATTATAAATTTATTATGGCGAACCCGACCGACAAAATCATTTCCTTACCGCTCTTTCATCTATCGGCGGAGGGGTCTGGGGAGAAGCCGAACAAAAAATTGAAAGGAAATGGTTTTGGTCGGACGGTCGCCGGAGCGAAGCGAGCGACAGACGCGGTGAAAGCGGTTTCGTGCGTCTCGCAAGGACACGCGAGATAAATAGCGCGGGCTTTGCTCGCACCGCTGTTTAATTCTTTGCTTGCTTTTCAAAAAAGGTTCGAGCAAAGGATAAAATCTCACCGCCAAATAAAAAAACCCTGCAATTGTTTTGCAGGGTTTTTTATTTGGCGGTACTGTTTGGACGAAATTCTAACCTTTTTTGAGCAAAATCCAGAGGATTTTGCGGATTGAATCCCGCCCAGCGTTTCCGCCCGCCTCCGCTTCGCTACGGCGACAGGCAAAACAGAAGAATTTTCTATACATTTTTTTAATCGCGCGCCCCCAAAATTTTTTTCAATTAAGGAAAAGAAAATTTTTCTGTTTTGCCTTCCTCTTAACAGAGGAATCGCGGAAACGCTCCCACCCCAACCGCGCCTACGGCGCGGAGTTCGCAAAAGGGCAAAAATTCCTTCCCCCAGACCCCCTTCCTTTTTGCCCTTTTGCTTATTCGCTCGCTTCGCGAGCGCGGCGGCAGGGATTTTGTTAATTCTCAATTTTCAATTTTTCCTTTACCGTTTTATATAAATCTCTTAACTCCCAATCTCCCATATCCAATATTGGTTCATACATAAAAGAGTTTATGTGTATATTTTCTGGCGTGATTAAATTAACCCTCTTTAAAATTTCTATGTTGTCTTTTTCATTATTAAATTCTTCCTCATATTTTTTTAGCAAATTCCATGTCTGATTTAAAGTATTGTCTAAATCACTTAAAAATTGTTCATCTGTTATTTTAGATTTCATAAACTGTTCAGCCTTTAATCTAATTGCAATAGATAAGACAATTTTGTTTTCCAAATTTATTCCCTCATCTGCAGTAAGACAATCATCGGCAGTATTAAAAATTAAATCAAGTATTTTTGCGTCTAAATTTTCAGACGGGAAAGCAATACCTTGAATATTATTTTCAAAGGCTTGTTTTATATCTCTTACTTTTAAATCTTTAGTATTGTTTTTGTAATGCAATACAGAAGTCAGCAAAAGATAATCATCATTATTTTGTCCTTGCGTATATTCAGCAATATTCCTCACAAATGGAATTGATGCAATCAATTTTTTAGCATCAGTTAAGTTTTTCTTCCAATCTTTAATAAAAGGGTTTTTCAAATATTGGGCTTGTTCCAGTTTAATTTCTGAATCATTCTTTATTGCTATCAAACATTGATCATAAGAAGAAATCCCCCTACTCTGAACGGTCCTAAAAAAATCAAAATTGTGAGTTAAAATAATCATGTAAAAGTTATCTGTATCCGACATATATTTTAAATACTCAATAATTGCATATTTATTTTTATAATCAAAAGAATCCGCTATATCATCAATGATAAATAGGGTTTCATACTCTTCTTTTTTTCTAGCTTCTACTTCAAAAATTATATTTAGGATATATAACGCTCTCTTTTCGCCAGTGCTTAAAATTTTTAAAAGTTCGCCTTTATCCTTAAAAACTTTCTCACTTTCCCCGTCTCTAAATACAAATTCAACAGTAGGCACTTCGCCTTTTAAAATCACATCATCTTTATTTTTAATCTTTAAATAAAATGGTAAATGAGAAAATCTGGTGTTGAAGATACTAACTACATTTTCCCATGCAGTTTCTTCCTTTTTTGCTTGTTCTATAAGTTCTTTAATTTTTACTTGACCACTTTTATACTTTTTGGCAAGCTCTAAAAACAATTCTTTCTGATTCACAAAATAGGCAAGCCAAATTTTCTTTTTAAATTCTTCTAAATTAACTAATTCAGGCAAAATATCTTTATTTTCTAATAAATAATCTCGAAAAGTTCTTAATTCGGCATTCGTTAGCTTCTTATTTATTTCTTCAAAGCTTTTCTGAAGTTCTTCATTGTTTAAAACCTTTTTCTTTTCGCTTTCTAAAATTTCTTTTAATTCTTCTTCGCTTGAATATTCACTTTTAGTTTTTCCGTCAAATAAATTTACAGAATGGCCGGCTTTAAAGAAGTTATTTGTTGCGAGCTGTTTTTGTATATTTTCGGCATGATAAAAATTAAATTCTCTTTTGAGGTATGGTGATTGCTCAATGAGTTCATGATATTTTTCAATATAATCCTTTATGCTTGTTTTAAAGTCTTTTGTATTCAAAAAAGCAATAACTTTATCATTGAAAATTATTTGATATTGAACATCATGGAATGGCAAAGAGTCATTATTCAAAATAACTTTTTCAATTTCATTATCAATAACAAAATCAAAAAAACTTTTCCCAAAAATATCCTTTATAACATCTTCTATGTTATCTTTCCGCCCAGTCAACCCAGAAAGCTGTTTTAGTTTTTTAATCAATGCAATTTTTGTTTTATCAATATCCTTATGAATAGCTTCATAATCGCTTTTAAGCTCTTTATTGGCAAGCAAGGTAGAAATTTTCTCTGATTGATAATCAGCATTATATGGTTCTATAACAAAAATGTTTTCAGGGGAAATTTCCTTTCCGTCCACTAAAATTTCTCTCACAGTTTTTCTTTCGGGAAACGCTAAATCCGTGGTTTCTCTATCGTTAGCATAATCATAAAATGTTTTCGCAAACGATGTTTTCATTGAACCATTTGGCGCGTAGATCGTGAAAGTTCTATTGCTAAAATCAAACTCTTTTTCAAGTTTTTTTATTCCATAACAATATTTAAAATTAATTTTAATTTTTTTCATAATTTACCTTAATAAAAACTCTAAAATACCTTTTTCAAGCATGGCAAGATTGAAAAGGTAGTCATTATGATCAAAAGTTTCTCGCAATGGCTTTGCTGTTGTTTTCCAACCCATACCGTCAGTGATCCAGAAAAATTTATACTTTCCATCCAATACATCAAACAAATTTCTGTATTCTCCTGCTGTAGATTTTAGTTTCGATCCGCCACCACCATAAAAATTTGTTTCTATGATAAATAATTCTTTTCCGTTATCTATTACAAAATCATAGCGGCGAGATGATTTATCAACTGGCACATCATAGCCAAACTCATTCTTTATCTTTTCCGCATTTGCCTCTTTCAAGTATTTAAAGTCATTGTTCTCGCAAACATCTTTAATGAACACTTCCACGATGTTTTCCATTGCGTGCCCGCCACGGTTTTTGCGTCCATTACTATCAAGTCCAGCCTCAACACCAATCATATAATCAACCAGATTTTTGATTTTTTTATCTGTAATAAGTGCTTTTAATCCTGTTTCTTTTACAAAGTGTAAATATTTTTCTATATCATCGTCCGAAATATCTTTTTTGGAAAAATCATAGTCTTCATAAACGAGTTTCTTGCTTTGATAATCAACAAGAATTTTGAATTTTTTTGTATTGTTTCTATCCCTTACAACAAGTGCGGGGATCACTTTTGCAATACTTGGATTTTCTTTTAAGAGAAATTTAAACTCCTTGTCAAAATCATCTTTTCCGATCAAATAGTTTAAATTATTCAAAGCAATTTCAATTTGTTTAGTATTGGCAAAAACTTTTTCCCAATTTACAAAGTACGACCAAATTGTATTGCTTGGTTTTAAATTTGAAATAAGAAAATCAAAAACTTGATCTTCGGTGTTGCAATTTAATGCCGTTTTGTAAAAAGTTAAATACTTCATAATTATTTTTTGGAATATTTCTTTTTTAAATTCTTATCCAATTCCTCAAATCGTTTGATCGATAAATCAAGATATTTTTTCTCATTATCTATTCCGATAAATTTCCTTCCCAGCAAGTAAGCGGCTAATCCCGTTGTTGAGCTCCCTGTAAATGGATCTAAAATCAAATCACCTTTATTTGTGCTCGCCAAAACAACTCGTTTCAAAAGTTCAATCGGTTTTTGTGTAGGGTGTTTGCCAAAAGTTTTTTCAATGCGTTGTGGTGTATTTATTGCCCAAACACTTCTCATCTGTTTTCCTTTCTCATGTAAGATTTCATAACGATCTTTTTTTCCGCAATGTTTACATTTGATTTCTTTTTGATAATTATTTTCCCATTCAACCATTGTTTTGTAATTAAAAGTGTGTTTGGCTTTTTTCTCTTTTCTTGCCCAAAGCAAAGTTTCATGGCTTGCGGTAAAAAACCTGCAACTTAAATTTGGTGAGGCGTTGGGTTTAAACCATGCGATATCGTTAAGAAAGTGAAATTTATTTATTTCTAAAGCAAAACCGCATTGATAAATTGAATGATAAGTGCCACTAATCCAAATCGTACCGTTTGGTTTTAGTATTCGCCTACATGCCTTGATCCATTCAACATGAAATTCAAAATTCTTCTTTGTTCCATTGCTTAAATCCCAATCACCCTTTTTGACGCTAACCATTTTTCCGTTTTGGCAGGTAAAACTTCCGCTAGATAAAAAATATGGGGGATCTGCAAAAATCATATCAACAGAATTTTCGGGAAATTCTTTTAGAAATTCCAAAGTGTCTGCGTGATATAGTGTGAAATTTGGTTTTTTGTAATATGGTTTTTGCATAATTACTTTATTAACTTTTCTATTGAAACACCCAATGCTTTGGCGATTTTTGCCATAACCATAACGGATGGCTTTTTTATCACATTGCTTTCAATTTTTGTCAGGGTGGTATATTTTACACCCGACTTTTTAGCCAACTCTTCTTGCGATAAACCGAGCTTTGCCCGACATTTTTTTATATTCTCGCCAATATTGTTTTCTGTTGCCATAATTTCAATTATTTGATAGTATTATAGTGATGTGTTATCCTTTCAATACAATGATAGCAAATTTAAAACAATTAGGCAACAAAAATAAAGGGAGCTTATATCCGTTGCGCGCGAATGGGTTGGGCGGGTCAAGCACAACTCCTTTGTTTTCTTTCTTAAAAATCCCTGCCGCCGCGCTCGCGAAGCGAGCGAATAAGCAAAAGAGCAAAAAGGAAGGGGGTCTGGGGGAAGGAATTTTTGCCCGCCTGCTCTGCCGCGCGAAGCGCGGCATGGGGTGGGAAGCGGCTCGCCCCGCTCGCTGCGGGGCGAGCC
>JALTWS010000013.1 GCA_027048495.1 Candidatus Azambacteria bacterium | reverse complement strand
AAACAATTTTATGGTATCTTTTTTCATAAAAGTGGTGGTTTATTAAGCGTTTATTTGAAAATGACCTTTTTTCAGCTTAATACTGCCACTTTTTTGAGTTTTCCACCACACTAATTCTTAAAGAACCAAAAATAATTGACAACACAAGCTAAAAAATATATCCTAAATTGTATTGAAAACAAAAGCCGGGGTGGCGGAATTGGCAGACGCGCACGACTCAAAATCGTGTTGGAGCAATCCAGTGAGGGTTCAACTCCCTCTCCCGGCACTAATAAAGCAAAAAACAAACTGTTTAAAAGATTCTATTAACTCAAAATAAAATCTCAAGACAAAAACCATTTTATTTTGTCTCAAATAAAAAGACGATCGTCTTTTTATTTGAGGAAAAATTATTTTATCGTTTAAAAAAAAATGATTTTTGCTGTAAGTATTTGGTTTTAATTTAAAATTTGTTAAAATGATAATAATAAATATTAAAATAAAAACATGCCGTCACCAGAGCAAATAATGCAAATTTTACTTACAAATAAGCTATTGATGCTTATATTAATAGCATGGATTCTTACTTTAAAAGGTATAGCTTTATGGATGTCTGCAAAAAGAGACCAAAAATATTGGTTTTTGGCTATACTTGTATTAAACACTTTGGGAGCATTAGAAATATTTTATATTTTATGGACAAGATACAAAGAAAATAAAGCAGAAATAAAACAAATAGAAAACGAGGAAAGCTCATCTGAAAAACAACAAGATGAAAAAAGTGCTTTTTAGAACAATTGTAGTTTTGTCTGTTGTTCTTGCTGTTTTGGGAGTATATTATTTTTTCTTTTTTGAGCCAAAAAATGACTTGACTGATCCATTTGTGGTGCTCTCAAGATGAAGACTGCACTTACTACAGTCTTCTGAATTGCATAAATGCAAAACCGATAAACAAAGACTACAAAACAAGTTTTAAATATATTTGAGTCAGAAAATGACCTTTGTGGCAAAATACAAACAGCCTGCCAAAACAATGAGTGCGTTATAATAAAATAGTTTACACCAAAAAAATTCCTTGAAAAAAGACGATCGTCTTTTTTTTCAAGGAATTTTTGTTTTGATTGTGTGTTAAATAGATACTGAGCAGTAAATATTTTAAACTATTATATTTATAAGTCTGCCTTTTACAAATATTATTTTTTTAATACCTTTTTTTTCTATCCATTTTTTTACTTTTTCACTTTTTTGAGCAAGCTCTAAAGCTTCCCTTTCTGATATATCAGGATTTGTTTTTATCACATCTCTTACTTTTCCATTTACTTGAATAACAAAATTAATACTTTGTTCTTTTATTAAACTTTGATCATATTCTGGCCATTTCTGCTCATATACCAAACCAGAAAGCCCCTGCATCTCCCAAAGTTCATCTGCAATATGCGGGGCAAATGGAGAAAGTAACAAAATAAATGTTTTAAAGTCGTCTTTTCCGACAAACTCCTCCTTTTCCATTTGATTTGCAAGTATCATAAGTTGGGATATTGCGGTATTAAAGTCAAAAGACTCAATGTCTTCTGAAACTTTTTTTATGGTTTTGTGAAGCAAAGCCTGCAGGCTTTCATTTTTTTTATTGTCTTTTTTTACCTTAAAAGACAACTTCCAAACTTTTTCTAAAAATCTTCTTGCTCCTATTATACTTTTTGTACTCCAAGACACGCCTTGATCAAAAGGACCCATAAACATTTCATAAACACGCAAGGTGTCCGCTCCATAGGTTTTTACAATATCATCTGGATTTATAACATTGCCCCATCTTTTTGACATTTTTCTTCCATCTTCTGCGTTTATAAGCCCAACATGCTGTAGTCTTAAAAACGGTTCTTTGTAACTTACCACACCAATGTCATACAAAAACTTATGCCAAAATCTTGCGTATATCAAATGTCTTGTTGCATGCTCCGCTCCGCCAACATAAACATCAACCGGTGACCAATATTTTTCTTTTTGTTTGTCCACCAAAGCATTATCATTTTTAGGATCTTCATATCTTAAATAATACCAGCAAGATCCTGCCCACTGGGGCATTGTGTTTGTTTCTCTTTTTGCATCCTTGCCGCATTTTGGACATTTTGTATTTACCCAATCCTTGATGCCCGCAAGCGGAGATTCTCCTGTTCCTGTCGGCTCATAGCTTTGGACTTTTGGAAGCTCAACCGGTAAATCCTCCTCCGGCACGGCAACAGCACCACAATCGCTACAATGCACAATAGGTATCGGCTCTCCCCAATATCTTTGGCGAGAAAAAACCCAATCTTGTAATTTATATTTAACCGTTATTTTGCCTCCAACATACTCTGTTATAGCTTTTTTTGCTTTTTTGTTATCCATTCCGTTAAATTCTCCTGAATTTACCAAAATTCCATCACCAACAAACGCTTCTTTTGAAATATCTCCTCCTTTAATCACCTCAATTATCGGAAGTCCAAATTTTTTTGCAAACTCAAAATCTCTTTGGTCATGCGCGGGAACAGCCATCACAGCACCCGTTCCGTAATGCCCCAAAACATAGTCCGCAACAAATACAGGTATTTTTTCTTTGTTTGCAGGATTTACAGCAAAAATACCCTCAAGTTTAACCCCTGTCTTTTCCCTTTCCTCTTTTGTCCTTTCTATTTCTGTTTTTTGCTCAACCTCTTTTTTGTAACCTTCCACTTCCTCCCAATTTTTAATATTGTCTTTTAGCTCATCTAATAGCTTATGTTCAGGAGCAAGCACACAGTATGTTGCGCCAAAAAGAGTATCTGCTCTTGTTGTAAATACTTTTATTTTTTTGTCAATTCCTTCAATCTCAAAATCTATCTCAGAACCTTCGCTTCTGCCTATCCAGTTTCTTTGGCTCTCTTTTATTGACTCCGGCCAGTTAAGCTCATCAAGATCTTCCAGCATCCTATCTGCATATTCTGTGATTTTCAAAACCCACTGCCTTAATGGCTTTTTTTCAACTACAGTATCACATCTTTCGCATTTTGCTCCATCAAGATCTTCGTTTGCAAGCCCAGTTTTGCAATTTGGACACCAGTTTATCGGCTCATAAGACTGATACGCCAACCCCTTTTTGAACATTTGCAAAAATATCCATTGTGTCCATTTGTAATATTTCGGATCGGTTGTGTTTATTTCCCTGTTCCAGTCATAACTAAAACCCAAAATTGAAAGTTGCTCTTTGAATCTTTTTATATTTTTTGAAACGGAAACTTCCGGATGAATTTTATTTTTTATGGCAAAATTTTCCGCCGGCAAACCAAAAGCGTCCCACCCCATAGGATGCAATATATTGTAACCGTTCATTTTTTTAAAACGAGAGTATATGTCTGTTGCAATATACCCTTTTGGATGTCCAACATGAAGACCTTCTCCAGAAGGATAAGGGAACATATCCAAAACATAGCATTTTGGAGAATCAGTTTCTTGGGTTTTATAAATACCCTTATCTTCCCAAATTTTTTGCCACTTCTTTTCTATTTTTTTATGGTCATACTGCCTCATGGCTTTTTACTTACTCTTCCTGTTGCTGTTGATTGTTATCTTGTTGCAAACAAGCCAAAGATATTATTTGGATTTGTTTGTCATTGTTATACAAAGATATGGGAGAGCATTTTTCAGACTCTTTTATTATTGTGTTTATAGATTCAGCAAGTCCTTGCTGATAAGCGGCTTTTAATTTGAAATTTTTAAAATTATTCCAGCTGTCTACCGCAATGTAAACAACAGAAAACACAAACCACAAAACCAAAAAAATTGTTGTTATAGTTTTTTTTAGCTGTCCGCTTTTTTCTTTGTTTTCTTTTTTGTTTTTTATTTCTTTTGAAGAAATCTCTTTTGTTTGAGCTTTCATATTGTAAAAATTAATTTTTATTTAACTTGCTTTTTAGTATAACAAAATAAAATTGATTTTTAAAGTTATTTATTGTATATTTACAAAAACAAAAAGCTCTCATAGTTCAACAGGATAGAACGGGGTCCTCCTAAGACTCAAATCCAGGTTCGAGTCCTGGTGAGAGCACAAAAACAAAAAACCAAAAGCCAAATACAGCTTTTGGTTTTTTGTATAGTTACTATATTAAAACCTAATTTCTCCTCTTCCTAAATCAAAATTAATTAAAACATTATTTAAATAGATCTAAACTTCCTATGAATAAGATAATAAATCACAAAAGGAGAAGCTATCCACAATAATACATTAAGATAATCTAAACCTGAAACATTTCCTTTAAAAATATCTACAACAGCATTAAATGAAAGCATGTGCGCAGTAGACAATATTATACCAGTAGAACCTGAATAATATAAAAAAGAGGTGATCACCGAAATAACAATATATACCCAAAATACAAAATTAACAAATTTCCATTTGCTTTGTGATTCTGCAACTTTCGATATAAAAACAATGAGATAATAAGTAGCAAAAGTTGCAAAAAGAAACATTAAAATGTCACTAACAACATCTCTGGTTGATGTTGGATTTGGACCACCAGCCAAAAGTGGAATAGTAAAAAGAGTTATTATAGAAACTATTGGCACAGCTAAAAGCGCAAGTATTGGATATACAACCTTTTTCCAAATTGGAATATATTGGTTCATGATTTTATTTTTAATAATATAAAATATCTATATACCTATATTACAAAATATCATTTAACATTGTCAACAAAATGTATAAGCCCACCCTAAATGAGAATTTTGTATTAATAAATTATCAAGCATGTATCTTAAAGGAGATACAAGATTTAAGGAATGATGTCTTCTTTTGGTATTGTACCATAAAAGCCAGTCCATCATA
>JALTWS010000012.1 GCA_027048495.1 Candidatus Azambacteria bacterium | reverse complement strand
TAAAAAGGTATGATTAAAAGAAGATAGAAAAACAGGTGTTTGTATGTTGCGATTTTTTGGATTTTATTTTTGCCTTTGTTGCTTTTCAAATTTTAATATGTTATTTTTATTTGATTTTGCTGTTTTAAGTATGGTAATTTATATATATGCCAAAAATAAAAACGGACAAAAATTTAATAAAAGAGTTGCTTACAAGGGGAGTTGAAAAAGTGGTGGAAAAAAAGCATTTGAAAGATGCTTTGCTTTCCGGCAAGCAACTTAGAGTTAAATTTGGGATTGATCCTACTGCTCCGGATTTGCATTTGGGGCATTCTGTGCCTTTAAGAAAATTAAAGCAGTTTCAAGATCTGGGACACAAGGTAATTTTGATATTTGGCGATTTTACTGCAAAAATAGGAGATCCAACAGGAAGAAATAAAGAGAGAAAACCGCTTTCAGATAAAGAGATAAAGCATAACATGAAAGACTACCTTGATCATGCTTCTGGAGTTATTGATATAAAAAAAGCTGAGATACGCTACAATAGCGAGTGGTTTAAAAAGGAAGGGTTGTCTGATATTTTGGTTTTAACAAGAGCGGGAAGCTTACAACAGATTTTGAAAAGAGCAGATTTTAAAAAAAGAATAGACCAAGGAAGTGATATAACAATGACAGAAGTTTTGTATCCGTTGCTACAAGGTTATGATTCTGTAAAAGTAAAAGCAGATGTTGAAATTGGCGGAGCAGATCAACTTTTTAACCTTCTTATGGGAAGAAGAGTCCAAAGATATTACAATCTGCCAGAGCAGGATATTTTAACAGTTCCTTTACTTGTTGGCACAGATGGCGAAAAAAAGATGTCAAAGAGCGTTGGCAATTATATATCTTTGTCTGAAAATCCAAGTTCAATGTTTGGAAAAATAATGTCAATTCCTGATGAGCTTATATTAAATTATTTTGAGTTGTGCACTGATATATCTGAGCAGGAGTTAAAAGACATAGCAAACAAAATGAACAAAGGAGAGAACCCAAGAGATTTTAAAATAATGCTTGGAGAAAAAATAGTTAGTATGTACCATTCAGAAAAAGAAGCACAAAAAGCAAAAGATGAGTTTATAAAAGTATTTTCAAAAAAACAAAGACCGACTGATATACCAGAATATAAGATACTAACAAAAAGTGCTATTTTAGCTAATTTACTTGTTGATATAAAATTTGCAAAAAGCAAATCAGAAGCAAGAAGGCTTATAAAACAAGGAGGGGTCAAATTAAATGATGAGGTTATAAAAGATGAAAAGGCAGAGGTAAATTTAAAAGGTGGAGAGATCTTGCAGGTTGGAAAAAGAAGATTTATAAAGATAAAAATATGAGAATTTTAGTTACAGGCGGAGCTGGTTTTATAGGTTCAAATTTTATTTGGTATATACTAAAAAAATATCCAGACTATAGCATTGTGAATTTAGATCTTCTAACATACTCTGCAAATCTTAAAAATTTAAAAGGAGTAGAAGAAAAGTTTAAGGGCAGGTATAGATTTGTAAAAGGTGATATTTGTGATGAGGCTTTGGTAGATGAGTTGGTTTCAGATTGTGATATGATAGTTCATTTTGCGGCAGAGAGCAATGTTGATGCAAGCATAAAAAATCCCGATATCTTTTTAAAAACAAATATATTGGGAACCCATACCCTTTTAAAGTCGGCTCTTAAAAATAATAAAAAAAGATTTCATCATATATCAACAGATGAAGTGTTTGGCGAGCTTAGTTTAGACGCAAAAAGAAAATTTAATGAAAAGTCACCTTACAATCCAAGAAGTCCATATTCTGCTTCAAAAGCAGCATCAGATCACCTGGTTCGTGCATATTTTTATACATATGGTTTACCAGTGACAATATCAAATTGTTCAAATAATTATGGTCCTTTCCAGTTTCCGGAAAAGATAATCCCCCTTTTTATTTTAAATGCTCTACAAGATAAGAAACTTCCAATTTACGGAGATGGCAAGTGTGTAAGAGATTACATTTTTGTAGAGGATCATTGTAGAGGAATAGATATGGTTTTGCACAAAGGAAAAATAGGGGAAACATATTGTTTTGGTGGAAATTCTGAGAAAAATGGAATAGAGATAGCAGATGTTATTTTAAAAAATTTGGGAAAAAGTGAAAAATTAAAAGAATTTGTATCTGATAGACCGGGGCATGATAGAAGGTATGCAATAAACTTTAAAAAATCAAAAGATGAACTTGGTTGGGAGCCAGAATTTTCTTTTGAGAAGGGAATAAAATTAACAATTAATTGGTATAAAGATAATTTGAATTTTTATTATGAAAGGAGTTATTCTTGCGGGAGGGACAGGTTCAAGACTTTACCCGCTTACAAAAGTGACAAATAAAAATTTATTGCCGGTGTATGACAAACCGATGATTTACTATCCTTTAAATACTTTGGCGGGCGCTGGCATAAAAGATATATTGATAGTTACTGGAAAAGGGCATGCTGGAAGTTTTTTAGATCTTTTGGGCTCTGGATCTGAGTTTGGTGTAAAGATAATGTATGAAGTTCAAGAAAGCGCCTGTGGAATTGCGAATGCTCTTGGCCTGGCAAAAGGTTTTGTTGGCAACGATAAGATGACAGTTATTTTGGGTGACAATATTTTTGAAGATGATATTTCAGAAGATGTAAAAGCATTTGAAAGCCAAAATTTAAAAGCCAAAGTTTTTTTAAAAGAAGTACAAGATCCAGAGAGATTTGGAGTAGCAGAAATAAAAGAGGACAAAATAGTAAGCATAGAAGAAAAGCCAAAAAACCCAAAATCAAACCTTGCTACGGTTGGCTTGTACATGTATGATAATGATGTATTTGATATAATAGAAACTTTAACTCCGTCAAAAAGAGGAGAATATGAAATCACAGATGTTAACAACGAATATTTAAAAAGAGGGCAGTTAACTTATTCAATTTTAAAGGGCAGTTGGACAGACGCAGGGACATTTGAATCTTTGTTTTTGGCAAATAAATTAGCAAGAGAAAAATATGGAAAATAAAAAAAGAGTTTTAACAGGAGACAGACCGACAGGACCTCTTCATTTGGGGCATTATGTTGGGTCGCTTAAAAATAGAATAAAGCTTCAAGATGAAGGCTATGAAATGTTTAATATTATAGCTGATTTTCAGGTGCTTACAGATAGGCTTGATACAAGCGAAGTTGAACAAAATATAAAGGGCCTAGTTTTGGATTATCTTTCTTTGGGAATGGATCCTAAAAAAACAAATATATTTGTCCAATCAAAAGTTCCTCAAATATCAGAGCTTTTTGTGTATTTTACTATGTTAGTTTCAGTTGCAAGAGCAGGGCAAAATCCAACAATAAAAGAAGAAGTTAAAGCAACCGGAAAAGGAAATATGTCTTTGGGTATGCTTTCTTTGGGGGTTTCTCAGGCAGCTGATATTTTGGCTTTTAATGCTGATTTGGTTCCAGTAGGGGAGGATCAGCTTCCACATATAGAGCAAACAAGAGACATTGCTAAAATATTCAATAGTAAATTTAAAGAAATTTTTACTTTACCAAAAGCTATGCTTTCTGATACTCCACGCCTTTTGGGGCTTGATGCAAACCAAAAAATGTCAAAATCAAGAGGCAATGCCATTTTTTTAACAGACTCAAAAGATGAGGTTATAAAAAAGATAAAAAAAGCAAAAACTGACTCGGAAAAGCATATAGCGTATGACAAAAAAAACAGGCCGGCGCTTGCAAACCTAATTTTAATGTACAGCATATTTTCAGGAGAGGATATTTCAAGTATAGAAAAAAAATATCAAGGCAAAGGCTACAAAGAATTCAAAGAAGATCTTGCTGAAGTTTTAAACAATTTTTTGGATCCGATAAGACAAAAAAGAAAGGAACTTGAAAAAGATAGCGGTTTTATAGCTGAAGTTTTACAAAGAGGAACGAAAAAAGCTCAAGAAGAGACAGAAAAGACATTAAAAAAAGTAAGAGAAGCTTTAAAATATGACTACAAAGATCTTGGATTTTAAAGTGCAAAAAAAAGACCAAAAAAAGCGTTTAGATAAATTTTTATCTGAGAAATTTAAAAATTACTCAAGAAGCCATCTTCAAAAACTGATAGAAGATGGTTTTGTTTTGGTAAACAAAAGCAAAAAAGAAAAAAAATACAAACTAAAAGAAGGCGATGAAATTAAGATTTTTTTAAAGCAAAAAGAGGAACCAAGCCTTGATCCAGATTGCTCAATTAGCTTTAATGTTATTTTTGAGAATAAAGATTTTTTGGTTTTAGAAAAGCCAGCAGGTCTTGTTGTCCATCCTTCTTTGTCACACAAAAAAGGGACATTAGTTAACGGGCTTTTGGCAAAATATCCAAAGATAAAAAATGTAGGGGAGGATCCTTTGCGTCCTGGTATAGTACACCGTTTGGATAAAGATACTTCAGGGCTTATGGTTGTTGCAAAAACAGATGAGGCGTTTTTTTGGCTAAAAAGCCAATTTAAAGAAAAAAAGGTAAAAAAAACATATACCGCTTTGGTTTTTGGAAATATTAAAGAAAATAAAGGGACAATAAAAGCAAAAATAGCAAGATCAGGCCAAAAACAGATCACATTAGGAAGGGGAAGACATAAAAAAATAAGAAAAACAAAAGAAGCAGAGACAGAATTTAAAGTAAAAAAGCATATAGACAAGTTTACTCTGGTGGAAGCATATCCAAAAACAGGTAGGATGCATCAAATAAGAGTTCATTTTGCCCATATTGGACATCCTTTGGTGGGAGATAAAAAATATGCTCCAAAAAAGCTATTAAAAATATTTCCTCAAAAAAGGCATTTTTTGCATGCTTCTAAAATAGAGTTTGCGGACAAAAACGGAAAAAAATACAGATTTTTCTCAGAGTTGCCTGAGGATTTAAAAAGAGTCATAAAAGACTGCATAAGTTCACTTCAAAATGGGAATTTTTGAAGAAATAAACTTATGCTTCAATTCAATAAATTCAAAAACACAAAAGGCTTCTTGAGCATCGCAGACTATGTGCTACGCTTTACACATATGATAACAAATAAAGCGCAGCACAAAGCCCGGATACTCACTTTCTGGGACTTACACGGCATAGATGCGGCGTGCGA
>JALTWS010000011.1 GCA_027048495.1 Candidatus Azambacteria bacterium | reverse complement strand
GTAAATGCTGCCCTTTGTCTGCAACATAAACTATTTTTTCCCTATCCTTCTTCCCCCTATTTTCCTTTTTGGTAATTTTCCTCAAAAAAAAGACGATCGTCTTTTTTTTGAGGAAATTTTTTTAATAATTTTGTGAATTTTGTTTTTTTGTTGGTTTGTTATATTTTCCCCTTTTATTTTCCATGACACTTTTTATATTTTTTTCCTGAACCGCAAGGACAAGGATCGTTTCTGCCAACTTTTTGGCTTTTTTGGCTTGCATTTTTTTGGCTTTGCTCCTGCCCTGAGGCGCTAAAAATTAAATTTTGGCTTTTTTGTTCAGTCTGAAAATTTGAAGGTCCAACTTTGTATACTGTTTTTGCTATATTATCAGACAAAGAGTCAAGTAACTCTTCAAACATTCTATGCCCTTCGTTTTTGTACTCCACAAGCGGATCTTTTTGCCCATAAGCTCTCAACCTTACAGAGTCTTTTAAATAATCCATATTTTCCAAGTGATCCATCCAAAGCATATCTATTGCCCTTAACATTATTATTTTTTCAACCTGCCTTAAAACATCCTCTCCGATTTGTTCTTCCTTTTTTTTATATTCTTCAGTTGCAAGATCAAGCAAGTATTTTATCATTTTTTCTCTTCTTTCTTCTGGCAATGTGTGTTCTTTTGATATTTTTTCTAACTCATCTTTTAGGCTGTCTTTGACAGGAAAAATAGAATTTATATTTTCAAATACTTCTTGCAAATTCCATAGTTCTGAGTGATCTTCTTGTGTGTGAAAATTTACTATTTTTTCAATTTCTTCTTTTACATAAGATAAAACTTTTTGTTTTGGATCTTCGGATTTTAATATGTCTTTCCTTATTTTGTATATGGTTTCTCTTTGTTTGTTCATCACCTCATCATACTGCAAAACATAGTTTCTTGAATCAAAGTTGTATCCTTCTACCTTTTTTTGCGCAGATTCTATTGATTTTGAAATTATCGGATTTTGAATTGGCTGATCCTCATCAACCCCCAATGTATTCATCATAGATTTGATCTTGTCTCCGCCAAATATGCGCATCAGGTCGTCCTCCAAAGAAACAAAAAACTGAGAAGACCCCGGATCTCCTTGTCTGCCGGCCCTTCCTCTTAACTGATTGTCCACCCTTCTTGAGTCATGCCTTTCTGTGCCCAAAACCGCAAGCCCTCCAAGCTCACACACTTTTTTATGTTCCTGTTCGTTGTACGGATTTCCACCCAAGATTATATCAACTCCACGCCCTGCCATATTAGTAGCTACAGTTACCGCGCCTACCTTTCCTGCTTGGGCTATTATTTCACCTTCTTTTTGATGGTTTTTTGCGTTTAAAAGCTCATGCTTTATACCTTCTCTTTTTAAAAGTTCAGAAACATATTCGTTTTTTTCTATGGAAGAGGTTCCAACTAAAATCGGTCTTCCTGCTTCGTGCAATTTTTTAATTTCTTTTATTAGCGCTCTGAACTTTCCTCTTTCGGTTTTAAAAACTAAATCCGGCAAGTCTACCCTTCTACTTGGCTTGTTTGTAGGAATGCTTACCACATCCATTTTAAACACCTTTTGAAACTCTTCTGCAGAAGTCATAGCAGTTCCTGTCATGCCAGCAAGTTTTTTGTAAAGCCGAAAATAATTTTGAAATGTTATTGAAGCAAGAGTTCTTGATTCTTTTTGAACCATAACCCCTTCTTTTGCTTCAAGCGCCTGATGCAATCCTTCAGAATATCTTCTTCCAGGCATAAGCCTTCCGGTAAACTCATCAACTATAATAACCTCTCCATCTTTTACAACATAATCCTTGTCTTTTTTAAACAAAGCTTTCGCTCTTAACGCTTGTTCTAAATGATGAATATACCTCAGGCCAGAACTTCCAAGTATATTTGTGTCATATATATTTTTTATTCCCAAAATTTCCTCCACTTTTTCTATTCCCTCTTCTGTTAGCGCCACAGCTCTCATTTTTTCGTCTATATTGTAATGCACATTTTCTTTTAATTGAGGCATTATTTTTGCAAACTGAGCATAAAGGTCTCCAGAGTCCTCATAAGGAGCAGATATTATAAGAGGAGTTCTTGCCTCGTCTATCAAAATAGAGTCCACCTCATCAACTATAGCAAAGTGAGTTCCTCTGCCTACTATATCATCTAGACTTTGCGCCATATTATCCCGCAAATAATCAAAGCCAAGTTCATTGTTTGTACAGTAAGTGATATCTGCCGCATACGCTTCTTTTTTTGAGCACGGTCTCATAAACTCTTCTACAATTTTATAACTACCTTCTTGATCGTGTATTTTATCAAGCTCATCTGCATTTTCTTTCGGGTTGGTATACACATAAGAAGCATCATGGTTTATACAGCCAACAGAAAGACCCAAAGCGTCATATACTTGCCCCATCCAAGTAGCATCTCTTTTTGCAAGATAGTCATTTACAGTAACAATATGAACCCCCTTGCCTTCAAGCGCATTTAAATATGCCGGCAAGGTAGCAACTAGAGTTTTTCCTTCTCCGGTTCTCATTTCTGCTATGTTTCCTTTGTGAAGCACCATACCGCCAATAAGCTGGACATCGTAATGGCGCATGCCCAAGGTTATCTCAGCAGCTCTTCTTACCAAAGCAAACGCTTCTGGCAAAATATCATCAAGCGTTTCCCCGTTTTTTAGTCTTTTTTTGAACTCTTCTGTTTTTTCTTTTAAATCAGAAATAGAAAAAGACTTGAACTTTGGTTCAAGCTCGTTGATTTTGTCAACTGTTTTTTGAAGTTTTTTAATAACCCTCTTTGAAGGGTCAAGAAATAATGAAAACATACAAAAACATCTTGGCAAATGTTTGCAAAGATTTTTTAAAAAATTACTTTTCTTTATTAAACCAAGCAGAAGGAGAAAGTGACATCAGCCTTTTTAAAATTCTGGCTCCTTTTTTTGATTTGGTTTGCATTTTGTCTTTTCCTTCTGTTAATTTTCTTTCCATTAAGTCTTTTGCCTGATCAATAGCAACTCTTACGTCCCAATCTTTGACATCTACTCTTAAAATTTCACCTTTTATTTTTAAATTTATTTCTGCCTTAAAAACATCTCCATGCCTATGATGTTTTGTAGTTCTTGCTATCTCAACAAACGCTTCCACAGCAGAAGTTCCTTCTCCACTGTCTTTTACATTGATAAATTTTTCCAAACCCCCTATTTTGTTGTTAATATAAGTAATTATTGAAGGAGTAAGCTTTAAATTGGTAGCTTTTATATCTATTTTCATATTTTATTATTTATTAACTTCTTATACTCTCATATTACTCCAAAAAACGACATTTGTAAAACAAGCGTTCAATATTAAAAAGCAAAAAAACAATTTTAGCATATACACAAACTTTTAGAATTGGAATTTAAAAAATAACTCATAATTTCCACACACTCACCCAACTCACGATCGTGAGTTGGGTGAGTGAAAATTTTAGATAAACTTGCGCATGTGATTGATTTTTTTTAAAAAAATAATAAACTTAATATGGTTATTTAAAAAGGGAGGAAATTATGGAAAAAAACAACACATTTGCAACAGCTTTAATTGCATAGATGGCAGGGCGCAAGAGCCGGCAACAAAATAGGCCAAAGAAAAATTTAGAGTAAATTATATAGATACAATAACAGAACTCGGTATAAACAACTTGTCATTGCAAAACCAACAAACAATAAAAGACAAAGTCTTAATTTCTGTAGAAAAACACCAGTCAAAAGGCATAGTAGTCTGCGGACACTATGACTGCGCAAAAAATCCTGTATCCAAAAAAGAACACGCTGATCACATAAAAGAGTTCTGTAGACATATATGCGAAAACTGGAATTTAAACCTCCCTGTTTATGGGATTTGGATAAACGAAAACTGGAAAGCTGAACTGGTTTTCTCCCAAAAATAATAATATATTGCATAAAAAACTCCTCCGGCAAAGCTAGGAGGTTTTGTTTTTCAAATAACCAATTTCATAATTAAATTCAATAAATAATAGAAACTCTGCAATGTAGAAGTTGTAGAGGTTCAACCTCTACAACATCGATCCTGTAGAGGTTGAACCTCTACAGGATCTGGGAAATTTTAAAGCAATATTATAACTTCATTTTTATTTACTTCCATTATGCCCTTTTTTACTTTTAGCTCTTTTTTTTCATCTTCGTTTATTCTTATTCTTATCTTTCCTTCTTTTAAAGAAGTTATTAAAGGAATATGATTGGCAAGAATGGTCATTTCTCCTTCTGTGCCCGGACAATTTACAGAAATAACTTTTCCTGAGAAAATCACTTTATCTATTTTTGCAATTGTAAGATAAAAATAGTTTTTCATATCTTATGAGTTTATAACATCTTCTATCGTTCCTTTCATATAAAAGTCCTGCTCGTTTCTGTTGTCATGTTTTCCTTCTAAAATCTCTTTGAATCCTTTTACTGTATCGCTTAATTTAACATATTGCCCTTTCATACCTGTGAAAACTTCTCCGACAAAAAACGGCTGGGAAAGAAATTTTTGGATTTTTCTTGCCCTGTTTACTATAAGCTTATCTTCATCTGAAAGTTCTTCAATACCCAAAATGGCAATAATATCCTGCAAGTCTTTGTATCTTTGAAGCACTTTTTTTGTTTCCATAGCAACCTGATAATGCTCATCTCCGACAATGTCTGGCGCCAAAGCAGTTGAACTTGAGTCTAAAGGGTCAATAGCCGGGTAAATTCCCAAAGATGCAAGTTGGCGAGACAAAACAACGGTAGAGTCCAGATGAGAAAAAGTTGTTGCAGGAGCAGGATCAGTTAAGTCATCGGCAGGAACATATATAGCCTGAACGGATGTAATTGAACCTTTTTTTGTTGAAGTAATTCTTTCCTGTAGCTTTCCCATCTCCTCTGCAAGAGTAGGCTGATATCCAACAGCAGAAGGAACTCTTCCCAAAAGAGCAGAAACTTCTGATCCTGCCTGAATAAACCTAAACACATTATCCATAAAAAACAAAACATCTTTTCCCATATTGTCCCTGAAATATTCTGCCATTGTAAGTCCAGATAAAGCGACCCTTGCCCTTGCTCCGGGAACCTCATTCATCTGCCCAAAAATCAAGGCAGTTTTGTCCAAGACTCCGGATTCTTTCATTTCAGCATAAAGATCATTTCCCTCACGAACTCTTTCTCCAACTCCAGCAAAAACAGAATAACCGCCGTGTTTTGTTGCAATGTTGTGAATTAATTCTTGTATAAGAACAGTTTTTCCAACCCCAGCGCCGCCAAAAAGTCCAACCTTACCCCCTTTTATAAATGGGATTATAAGATCAATTGCTTTTATTCCTGTTTCAAATATTTCTGCTTTTGTTTTTTGCTCTTCAAATGAAGGAGCCTCTCTGTGTATTGGCCATCTTTTTACCTTATCAGAAATTTGCTCTCCCTGATCTATTGTATTTCCCAAAACATCAAATAACCTTCCCAGAGCCTCTTCTCCAACAGGAACAGATATAGGGCTTTTAGTGTCAAAAGCTAAATCTCCTCTTTTTAGTCCGTCTGTCTCTGACATTGCAATGCATCTTACTCTTCCCAATCCCAAATGCTGAGCAACTTCCAAAACTACTTTTTCTTTTTTGTTGTCATAGGACCTTTCTGCAACCAAAGCATTGTTTATTTTTGGCAATTCTCCTTTAAAATACACATCTACTACCGGTCCTATTATTTGTTTTATTACTCCTTTGTTTTCCATAAATTTTATACTTTAATTGTTCTTCAGCTAACTTGCTAAGGCTTCTATTCCTCCGGTTATTTCACTTATTTCTTTTGTGATAGAAGCCTGCCTTGCTTTGTTAAACTCTAAATTTAACTCTTTTTTAATTTCTTCTGCCTTGTCAGAAGCGTTTTTCATAGCTATCATTCTTGCAGAATGCTCAGAAGCTTTTGCCTCAAGCAAAGAATAATAAACCTGAATATTAAGCAAAAATGGTATAAGTTCGTTTAAAACCTCCTTTTCTGACGGCTCAAAAATGTAACTTGCAACATCATCTGTATCTATATCTATGCTTTTGCGAAATTCTGAATATTTTCCTGTTCTTGGCAAAATATACTTCACTATCTTTTTAACCTCATCATAACACACAGGCAAAACCACTCTTGAGACAGGACTCTGTTCTGTTGTTGAAATGAAGTTTGTATAAACAATAATAAATTTGTCACATTCTTCAGATTCATACAAAGAAACTATCAGATCAGAAAGCTCTTTTAGCATCTCAACAGAAGCATTATCCCCTATCTTGTCAAAATATTTACGAATTTCAAACCCTCTTTTGGAGAAATATTCATATCCTTTTTTTCCAATACAGATAAAACTCGTATTTTTTTTATTAAGATTATCCTCCTTCATTTTTAAAAGAGCCTCTTTTATAACTGCGTTGTTTAAGTTTCCAGCAAGTCCCTTGTCGCTTGTTATTAAAACTACACAAGTATGCTTAACCTCTCTTTCTGTCATCAAAGAATACAAAGATCCTTCAACGCTTTTTGATATTCTTTTTAATATTCCAAAAACATGCAAAGCATAGGGTCTTGCATTGAAAGCCTGCTCCTGGCTTTTTCTCATCTTTACTGCAGCAACAGATTCCATGGCTTTGGTAACTTGTCTGGTTTTTGCAACTGATCTTATTTTGTTTTTAATTGATTTAAGCGACATCTTTTTTATTTACTGTAAAAATATCTTTGTGCGATTCTTCAAACAGCTTTATTGCATCTTGTAGCTTCTGTTCTGTGCTTTCAGAAAGATCTTTTTCTTTTCTGATTGTATCTAATATATCTTTATGTTGTGTTTGGACAAAATCCAAAAGTTTTTTTTCTGCCTCAACAACTTTGCTTACCTCAACTCCATCAAAAAGACCATTTACTGCGGCATAAATTGAAACAACTTGTTTTTCAAATCCCAAAGGACTATGATTTTTTTGTTTTAATATCTCTGCCAATCTCCTTCCTTTCTCAATGCTCTTTTTGGTTTCTGGATCAAGGTCCTGAGCAAACTGCATAAACGCTTCAAGTTCTCTGAATTGGGCAAGTTGAAGCTTTATTTTTCCAGCAACCTTTTTTATAGCTTTGGTTTGCGCAGCAGAACCAACACGAGAAACAGAAATACCAGCATCAATAGCAGGCTTTTGTCCTTTATTGAAAAGATCAGCATTTAAAAATATTTGTCCGTCAGTTATTGAGATAACATTAGTTGGAATATAAGCGGATACATCTCCCTCTTGAGTTTCTATTATTGGCAATGCAGTTATGGAACCTCCTTTTAACTTTTCATTTAACTTTGCCGATCTCTCAAGAAGCCTTGAATGAAGATAAAATATGTCTCCCGGATAAGCTTCTCTTCCCGGAGGACGTCTCAGAAGCAAAGACATTTGCCTGTAAGCTACTGCCTGCTTTGAGAGATCATCGTATATTATAAGAACATCCTTGCCTTTTTCCATAAAATATTCTGCTATTGTAACTCCAGTGTACGGAGCAAGAAACTGATACGCCGCTGGAGAAGAAGCTGGAGCCGATATTACTATTGTGTAATCCATAGCTCCGTTTTCTTTAAGATCGCTTACTATTCTTGCAGTTTTTGACTCTTTTTGCCCTATTGCAACATATATACATATTGGTCTTTTATCTTCTGGTTCGTTTTTTTGGTTCAGTATTGTGTCTATTGCTATTGTAGTTTTTCCAGTATATCTGTCTCCAATTATAAGCTCTCTTTGCCCTCTTCCTATAGGTATCATAGAATCAATAGCTTTTATTCCGGTATGCAACGGAGTGTTCACAGGAGATCTGTCCATCACGCCATAAGCCTTTTTTTCTATTTCTCTTGTCTGTTTTGCCTCAATGCTTCCCAATCCATCTATTGGATTTGCAAGAGCATCTAGCACTCTGCCAATATACATACTTGAAACTGGAACAGACAAGACCTTTCCTGTGCTTTTTGCTGTCATGCCTTCTTTTATTTTGCTTGTATCACCCAAAATCACAACCTTTACAACATCTTCCTCAAGATTAAGAGCAAGACCAACTATGGTACTTGGATCTTCTATTATTTCTTTTACTTCTCTTCCCTGCTTGTTATCAAAAAGCACCATCTCTGACATCATAACATCAGACAACCCTTCTACTTCACAAATTCCATCTGCAACCTTAACAACAACACCAGTTTTTTCCGCCTCTGTTTTGGGAGAGAAATTTTCTATTTCTTTTTTTATTTTTTCTATAATATAATTGTTCATTTTATTATGTTATTGTATAAATTTATTAAACTTCTCTTATAACTTTTATCAACCATAAGCTCTTTTGTTTTTATAATAAAGCCTCCAACAATAGAACTGTCTATAACTTTTTTTATTTCTTTTTTTGGATAAAAATGCTTTTTGAAATTATCCGCTTTTTTAAAATATTTTTCAAAGTCATTTTCTTTTGCAACTATTAAATCTATGTTATCTAATTTGTCTTTTTCAACAAGCAATTTCAAATGTTTAAATATCAAAGGCATCAAAGAATAATGCCCTTTTGACTTTAATAAATTTACAAAATTATTAAATATTTTCTCCTGTTTTTCGCCTCTTGCTTTTTTGGTCAAGTCATAAAGCGCTTTGGCGTATATTTTTGCAACCTGCATATTTATTTCTCTTTTAATATTTTCTCAGCAGACAAAATTGCAAGCTTTGCTATTTCTTTTTGGCTTTCTTTTATTATTTTTGCCTTTTCATGTTCTGCTTGCAATTTAGCTTCTTTTATTAGCTTTTCTTTTTTCTCTTCGGCCTCTTTTTGGACAGTTTGCTTCAATTCTTCTGCTCTTGTTTTTGAAGTTTCAATTATGCTTTCTGCCGTCTTTGAAGCATCAGATAGTATCCTTGCTTTTTTCTCTTCTGCTTCTTTTAGTTTTTGTTCTGCAAGCTCTGCCTCTTTTATTCCTTTTTTTATCTTTTCTTCCCTTTTTTCAACAATTCTAAATATAGGCTTGTACACAAATTTATACAAAACCCACAAAACTATTCCAAAGTTAACAATTTGGATTAAAATCAACTCCCACTTTATCCCAAATACTTTTAAAACCTCTTCCATTTTTTATCCTAGTTTTTATGTATACTTCAAAATAAAACCTATAACCAAAGCAAAAATAGCAAGCGCTTCAGTAAAAGCTATGCCAATAAACATAGTTGCTTGGATCTTTCCCATAGCGTCTGGGTTTCTTCCAATTGCCTCAAGAGCTTTGGAAACTATGATACCAATACCTATTCCGGGTCCAATGACGCCAAGTCCAACAGCAAGCGCCATGCCCAAAATTTTTGCTGCTTCTATTTCCATATTATTTTAAAAAATTAATTATTATTTAATGCGGTTCTGTTATCGCTATTTTGATAAAAAACAAGGTAAGCAAGGCAAATATCGCCGCTTGGATAAAACCAACAAACACCTCAAAAAGCAATATCGGGACAGGAAGCAAATAAGGAACAAAAAACATAACAACAAGCACCAAAACCTTACCGGCAAACATATTTCCAAAAAGACGGAAAGAAAAAGCAATCAACCTTGCAATCTCAGAAAAAAGTTCTATTATTCCTATCAAAAAAGCAAGCGGAGACTTAAAATTAACAAATTTTGAAAAATATTTCAAGAAACCTAAAGTTGCAACTCCAGTAACCTCTATAACAACAAAAGATATTATAGCAAGCGCAACTGTTACATTAAGATCAGTATTAACTGGCCTTAGCAAAGATATAAATTCTTTTTCTTCCCCAATAGTTTCGTAAATACCAATACTGCCTATTCCCGGCAAAAAACCAAACATATTGGCAAAAAATATAAACAAAAATATTGTAAGTACAAAAGGAAGAAATTTTTTTGCCAATCTCTCACTTTCTAAAGTTTCTGTCATGTAATCTTTTACATACAAAATAAGAAACTCAAATAATACCTGAATCTTTCCCGGAATTAATTTTATCTTTTTTCTTGAAAACAAAGCTCCCAAAACAACCAAAAAAACAACAATCCAGCTTGCCAACAACGCATCAGTTATCGGTATGCCTAAAAATTCTGTAATTTTTTCAGCAGACAGCTCTACATATATCTTGTCCATATATTTTAAATAACGCGCCCTGCAAAAAGAGCACAGGACGCGTCATTTGAAGTTTGCTATTTTAACTCAACTACAGCACCTGCTTCTTCAAGCTTCTTTTTCATCTCTTCTGCCTCTTCTTTTTTAACTCCTTCTTTTATAGCCTTTGGAGCTCCATCAACTAAGTCTTTTGCTTCTTTAAGACCAAGCCCTGTTATCTCGCGAACTGCCTTGATAACCTGTATCTTTTGGTCTCCGGCGTCTTTTAACTCAACCGTAAATTCTGTCTTTTCAGCCCCTCCTTCATCTCCAGCTCCGCCTCCCGCTGCTGGAACAGCGGCAACTGCCATTGGAGCAGATGCAGAAACGCCGAATTTATCTTCTAAAACCTTAACAAGCTCTGAAAGCTCAATGACGCTAAGTTTTTCTATTGCTTCTACTATATCCTTAAACTTAGCAGGAACTTCAATATCTTTTTTTTCTACTTCTTCTGACATATTTTTTAATTTTATCTTACGTAAGTACGGACGTAAGTACGGACGTAATTACGTAATTTTGTTTATTAAAGTTAACTTTTATTTTGCTTTTGCTTCTTTTATAGAATTTAAAACATAAACTAAATTCCTCAAATTTCCAGCAAGAACATTTACAAATCCAGAAACAGGAGCATTCATTTGAGCAAGTAAATTTGCCAAAAGCTGTTCTTTTGAAGGTAGCTTTGCCAAAGCCACAACTTCATCAACAGAAACAGCCTTGTTTTCCAAAATTCCCCCGATAATTTTAAACTCCCCTATTCCGTCTTGCTTTGCAAATTCACTTACAATCTTTGCTGGAACAACCTCATCATCATAAGAAAAAGCAATTCCAACAGAACCTTCAAAAGCTTTTGGATTAAGACCTTCTATTTTAAGATCTTCTGTTGCTTTTGCAAGGAGGTTTTTTTTGACAACTTTGTACTCAGCATTGTTGTCTTTTAATTTTTTTTTGAGCTCCTGCATTTTAGAAACCGAAAGGCCTGTAAAATCTGTAAAAACAGCCGCTTTTTGGCTTTTTAGCTTCTCTTTTACGGATACTACTATTTCTTCTTTTTGTTTTCTTGTTAACGCCATAAAATTATACTTTGTTTTTAAAAAATAAAACGACCTTTAAGGCCGTAGACAAAAAACAACAAAAGCTTGTTGCCAACCTAAAGAGGTCTTATTTTTATGCCTCTTGTCTACGGTTTGTTGTTTGTTTAGCTTAAAGTATACAAAACAACAAAAAAAAGTCAACCCACCGCCCCAAACACAAAAACACCCCCTTTACTTAACTTTCTCACGATCGTGAGAAAGTTAAGTAAAGGAGATAAATGGTTATTTTGCTTTGCAAACCTGGTATTTTTTCCATCCGTAAAATTCATAAAACTCGCCGTTTAGTTTTTCACATTCCTTTTTTGAAGACACTCCTTTGTATATTTTTATTATATAATCCTCTTTTGGCTTTGGACAATAATCACTACAAGCAAAAAAGTCAATTATTTCCGGCTTTTTTTGGAAATTAAAATAAAAAAATACAAACACAAAAGCCAGTATGACTATAAAAAATATATACTTAAGCATTTGTTAAATTTTACTGTTATTTAAGTATTATGACATTTTTTAAAAAATGTATTCAATTATTCACTATACCATTTCGCTTGCCCAATCCGCAATCACAAGTTGGGCAAGCAAATAATGAGTTTGTAAAAAAACAGAATAAAGTATACAATAAGATAGAGGAAAATTAACTTTAAAAAAAATGACATATACAATAAAACAATTCAGATCAAAAAGAGGGTGTCTTTCATATATACTTTTTGATGAACAATCAAAAGAAGCTATAATAATAGACCCATCAGAAGAAGTGCCAACAGATGAATACTTAAAATACATAAATGACAACAACTTAAAAGTAAAGTATATTTTTGAAACTCACACCCACGCCGATCATATATCGTCTTCAAAGGAATTGAAAGAAAAAACAAAAGCAAAAATAGTAATGCACAAGAACTCTCCGTCAAAAAGAAAAGATATTGAAGTTGATGATGACTATTTTATTGAGCTTGGAAACACAAAAATTAAAATAATGCATACTCCAGGACACACAAACGAAAGCATATCTTTGTATGTTAACGGAGCAGTATTTACAGGAGACGCGCTCCTAATAGAAGGAACCGGCAGAACAGATTTCCAACTTGGAGACAGCATTGACCTGCACAATACTCTTTGGGGAAAATTAATGATACTTCCAGATGATACTAAAGTATACCCTGCTCATGACTACAAAAATAGAGAATATTCCACCATAAAACATGAAAAAGAAAACAACCCAAGGCTTCAACTAAGCAAAGAAGAATTTATCAAAACAATGGATTCGCACCATCCAGAAAAACCGGAGCTTTTTGATCAAGCAATAGAAAAAAACAGTCAATAAGTAATATTTTGCCTATCTTTTGTTTTTTTCTCATACAAAATCCTCCACCAGTATTTCCCTTGAAAGAATCCAACCAAAGCACCTAAAAACAAAGCTAAAAAAGAAAAAGCATTGTGCAAAATAACTATATTTTCAAAACTCATGCCAAAGCTATATTTTTCAAAGTTAAAAAGCAAAAGCTCTATAGCTTTAAGTTCAACCAAGCCTTTTGCCAAAAACCCAACCAAAGCACCTAAAATGGAAAATAAAAATATATAAATTTTCTTTTTCATTTGTGCGAAAAATTATAAAGATTTGTAAATAAACTCAATTAATTTTTTGGTTTTTTCAAATCCAAGACAGGGATCGGTTATAGAAAGTCCGTTTCTGTTTACAGTATTTTTGTTTAGCTTTTTAATGTCCTGTCTACCTTCTTTTAAAAAACTTTCTATTAAAAATCCTTTTATTAGCTTTTTGGCTGACTTCTCTTTTTTGATATTAAGAAGCGTTTTTTTAACAACATCTATCTGCTTTTTTGGATCCTTTTTTGAATTGTCATGGCTTGCATCTATTATAATTGACGGATTTTTAACTTTGTTTTTTAAAAACAATTTCTCTGCTTCATTTATAAACTTAATTTGAAAATTAGGCCCTGTTTTTCCTCCTCTTAAAACTAAGTGGGCAAATTTATTTCCGCTTGTTTTTACCTGATACCCGTCAAGATAAAAGCAGTGGCTAGATTGAGCAGAAACAACGCTGTTTACTCCTATGTCTAAAAAACCAGAGGTTGGATTTTTCATGCCAACTGGAATATCCAAAGAAGATGCAAGCACTCTGTGCTCTTGGTCTTCTGAACTCCTTGCTCCAATAGCAACCCAAGACAAATACTCTTCTATCCATTTTAGCTTATGAGTAAATAAAACCTCATCTGCAATAGGAAGTTCAAAAGAAGTTATCTTTTTCATTAGCCCTCTTGCGTACAAAGCGCCTTTTTTTATATTTGGCTCAGAAAAAGGATCAGGCTGATTTATAACTCCTGTCCAACCTTTTTGAGTTCTTGGCTTTTGTGTATAAACTCTAAGGACTATTTTTAATTTATCATTTGTACTTTCTTCTATTTTTTTTATTTTCAAAGCATACTCAACAGTAGCATCATAAGGCCAAGCAGAACAAGGACCGACAATGACAATAAGCCTCCTGTCTTTTGAGGATAATATATCTTTTATTTCTTTTCTTTGCCTTAAAACAAAATTTTTCTCTTTTTTGTCAAGAGAAAAATTTTTTAATATCTCTTTGTCATTAATTTTAGTTTTTGAAATTATGGACATTATGAATACATTTTTATAAAATCCTCAATCTGTCTCATATCTTTTTTATAACCATCGTATGTTTTGTCTTTTTCTTTAATGCTTGTAAGCTCATCTTTTACCCAAAGATATGTTATGTATTTGTTTGTAAATCCTTTTTCTGCCTGCCAGATAAGTTCTGCAAGAACTTTTGGCTTTGGATAGCTGTTTTTGTAAGGCCTTTTTTGCTCAAGCGCCTGCTGGACATCAACAAGCCTTATTATGTCTGACAAATTAAAATTAATATTAACCGATGAGTTTGAAATTGAAGCTTCTAATTTTAAAGCATTTTTTTGTCTATAATTATGATGCCTGCCCGCAAGCTCTGCCTCAATGCCAAACCCATATTCTTTTAATATTTGTTCTGAAAAAACTTCATGGTAACAAACAATTTGCTTGAGAGTCATGTTTTCAGAAAATCCTTTTTCTTTTAACTCTTCTCTTTCTCTGCTTGACAAAACAGCCCCCACAGGAACAAAATCAATTGCTCTTTCCCTGCTTTTTAAAAAAGCTTCCAAAAAAGATTTCTTACCCTCAAAAGCGCTTTTTGGAATGTTGGTGTTTGATAAAATAACCTGCTTTAACCTTTTGTCATTTTCGTCAAAAATAATACTGCAAAGCTCCTCTGTCCACTGGTTTTCTGCAAGCTCGTTGTTTAATATAAATTCCGGTATATTTACTTTTCCAACATCATGCAAAAGACATGCTCTTAAAAAAGCTTCTTTTTTCACTCCATGCTTTTGCATAATATCTGTCAAAACAACACCATCTTCTAAAGGTTTTTCTATTTTCTCTTTTGCAAGCCTATAGGTTTCAACACAATGCTCAAATGTTATTTTGTCAAAAAGCTCCATTACAGTAAGCATTTCCAGATCTTTTTCAGTTAAAAAATCAATATCAGAAACATAAGAAAAAACCCTTTCTGCCTGCCCAGCAAGCAGATTTCTTTTTTTAAGTTCTTCTAAAATTAGGCTATAGTCTCCTTTTTTGGCTATTTTTCTGGCTATTTTTTCTTTAAGCTCAAAATCATCTGAAATACCAACATCAAACTCATCATCACAAAAGCCTTCTTTGCCCAAAGCACTTTCAGTTTGCATGTTTTTTATGTATTTTACTTCCCCTCTTTTTAAATTATACCAAAAAAATCACAGTAAAAAAACAAAGTTGTGCATAAATATACGCTTTTGTATCTTGAAAAAATTATTCTAAATTTTCCAGCATTTTATTTTTTATAATATGCCCGCAGTGCTTGCAGTGAATAGCATCAATGTCATGCTTTTCAAGGCCGCAATCTGGACAAGGATAGTAATTTTTTGGCCGTTTAAATATGCTTTTTACAAGCTTCAAAAAGAAAGTAAGCCCAAATGTCATAATAACTATAGCAAGCAACTTTCCTATCCAGCCTTCTGGAGTAATATCTCCAAATCCGGTTGTTGTAAGGGTTGTAACTGTAAAGTACATAGCATCAAGATAATTATTTATTCCGTCATTTATATCAGACTGAAAAGTATAAACCAAAGATGACATCAAAAGCAAAAACACTATTAAATTTAAAGTTCCTATTATTACCTCTTTATTTTTTATAATAAAAGCGTTTTTTTTGTATTTTTTTATGCTTCCGCTTGCTTTGTAAACCCTTAAAATCTGAAGCGACCTTAAAACTTTCAAAAACCCTAAATTTGTTACAAACGCGGGAGCAAACAAAGATAATATAACAACAACATCAACCAAACCAAGCACAGAAAAAACATACTTTATTTTGTTTCTTGAAACCCAAAATCTTAAAATATATTCAATAGAAAATAATACTCCCAAAAAAAACTCTATTGCTATTATAATTTTGTTTTCAGGGTAAAAAGAAGAAAAAACAACAAGAACTATTAACGAAGCAGAAATAAATAAAAGTATATTGTTAAACAATATACTTTCATAACTTTTTCCGTAAAACAGCCTATCTATTTTCCTCTTAAAAGATAAATGATTTTTTCCGTTTTTTGGCAAATATGTCATAAATTTAAAAATTAAACATACTTTCTGCCGCAAAAAATCCAAGCAAAAAGCCAAAGATAATCAAAATAACTACAGTTGCCAAAAATATAAAAAAAGAATACCAAAAATAAGACAAAGGACTTTTTTCTGTCAAAAGCCTTCCATAAGAATCGTCTAGTTGTTCTTTTATATTTTTTTTAGTAAAATTTTTAAATGTTTTTGGATTGCCTATAAAAATACTGCAGTGGGCACACCACAAAAGCTCCTTTTTTAAAACAAGCTTTCTGCCACAAACATTACAAAAAAAATCTTTTTTATCATTCATAAAAAAATTATACTACAAACAAGAAAAATGAAAAAGCCGCAGGCTTTTGCCTGCGGCTTTTTGCTTTTACCTTGAAAAATATTTTTCTTGATAAGAACAAACCAACATTTTTGTAAAGAACAAAAATAATTTATCATAATCGTTGTATTCAACTTCTTTTTGATTTAGCAATACTTTGCCTTGATCTTCAAAAAGCTTTGCTCTGAAAACATCATCTCCAAGAAAAACAGGGTTATTTTTGTTTTTTGTTAAAATAGCAAACCTGCAGGAATCCAAAGACAAAAAGTCATTTGCCACAAATAAATTTCCATTTTTGTCCGTCCCAAAAGACAAAGACATATCAAAAATATCAATTCCCTTTGAATTTGCTATTTTTTTTGCACTTTGGCAAATGTTTTTTGCTTTTCTAACAATGTCTGGATAAGTTCTCTTTACTTCACTTTGAGATGCAGGACTGCCAAAAAGCATTGGAGTAAACACAAGATTGTTGAATTTTTGAAATCTTTTTTTACGCCCAAGGCGCACTCCGTATGGATTTACTTTTTTTTGCCAAAGAGATTCAAGCTCTTCGTCAAAAACAGAACGAAACCTAAAAGTTACAGGAATAACCCTTAATTTTTTTACAATAAATGACCTAAAATGCAGGTCTTCCGGATATTCTCCAGAAGGAAGATATCTGTAAATTTTTCTTCCTTTTGCAACCATGCAATAAGGAACATCTTTTATTTGACAGGACCAAAAAAATGACAAAGAAGCAGAAGTATAACCTTTTTCAGAGATAGGATCCTCGCAAACAAAATTATTTCCAACAAATCTATCGGTAAAAACCAAAAGCAGATGATCTTCATCTTCTGGAATTTTAAAAATATCCAACGACTTTTTTTGGTTCAAAAGAACAAGTGATCTAACATATGGATCGCATATATTGCGCATTGTGTCCTCCTTTGTCAGAAAACTATTATAATAAGATATCAAAAATCATTTATATGTCAATTTAGTTATTTAAAAAAAGCAGAAAATACAAACTTTAAATAAAAAATTTCTAACTTCCAACAACTAACAAAAAAGCATATTTTTATAATTCTTTTGTTGATAATCCTAAAAATTTGAACTTAGTGGACTTAGCGGTCGGACCGCTAAGTCCGACCGCTAAGCATTAAGCAAATTACTCAAATAAACTTTACTTAACTTTCTCACGATCGTGAGAAAGTTAAGTAACTTTTGTAAAGAAAGTAAGAATACATAATTTATAATTAAACCAAATTTTAAACACTAAATTTTAATATTATTTTTCTTGCTTTCTCTATGCTGTCAGGGTCATATATTGACACCGCCAAAACATCATTTTTTGAAACCTCTTTTAAAATGTTTATTTTTTTCTCAATTTCTTTTTTATCAAAAAGATCATGTTTGGTTAAAAATATAAATTTTTCTTTTTCTGCCAGCGACTTGTCATACCTTTTAAGCTCTTGTTTTACCGTTTGATAGTCTTTTTTTAGATTCTCTGACTCTGAAGATATAAAGTGAATTATAACCTTCGTTCTTTTTATATGCTTTAAAAATTTTATGCCAAGCCCCTTGCCTTCTGATGCGCCTTCAATAAGACCGGGTATATCTGCCAAAATAAGCCCGTCTAAAACTCCAAGATTTGGCTCCAAAGTTGTAAACCTATAGTTTGCAACCTTTACGCTTGCTTCTGTCAGTTCATTTAACATGCTTGATTTGCCAGCGTTTGGCAAGCCAACAAAACCAACTTGCGCTATTAGCTGAAGCTCTAAAAATATTTCAAAACTTTCACCTTCTTTCCCTTTCTCCGCATATTTTGGAGCGGTGTTTGTGCTTGACTTGAACTCAAAATTACCTCTTCCACCAACTCCTCCTTTTGCTACCAATATCTTCTGTCCAACTTCCAACACTTCCTGCTTTTTGTTTGTTGTTTTGTTTAAAACAACCGTTCCTATAGGAACTTTTAAAAATATATCCTTTCCATTCCTTCCATGCTTTTTTTTCACTTGGCCATTTTTACCATCTTCTGCTTTAAATTCTTTTTTAAATCTAAACTGTCCCAAGGCTCCTAAATCTGATACTCCAACCAAAAAAACCGACCCGCCATTTCCGCCAGATCCTCCGTCTACACCCTCTTTTGATTTTGTATTATCAAAGTGAACTTTACCGTCCCCTCCTTTTCCTCCGCTCACTTTTATTGTTACTTCGTCTGTTAACATACGATTATTTATACTTCAAAAAACAAAAAAACACAACCAAAACAAAAACCTCCCCTTTTTTAAGGAGAGGTTTTTGCAAAAAACTATCTTTTCCTTCTTGTTGTCTTTTTCTTTTTAGCAGCAGCTCTTTTTTTTGTAGTCTTTTTCTTTGTTGCTGCTCTTTTTTTTGTAGTCTTTTTCTTTGCTGTTGTTTTCTTTTTAGCAACAGCTCTTTTTTTTGTAGTCTTTTTCTTTTTTGCTGGCATATTAATATTAATTTAATTTTTATTTTTTAAAAAATAAAAATTAAATTTTAATATTACTTAACCGACCTTTGTTTTTTTAAAAATAAAAAATTAAATTTTTAAGTTACATTTTTATTATACAACAAATTAAAATAAAAATAACTGTGGACAACTTATTTTTTAATTTTATTTTTAAAAAATAAAATTAAAAACCTAAAAATTGAATTTCTTCTTCAAGTTCAACTGAAAATTTTTCTTTAACTTTAGATTTGATTTTTAAAATTAAATCAAAAACATCTTTTGCAGTTGCTCCTTTTTCTGTCAAAATAAAATTTGCATGCCTTTGAGAAACCTTTGCGCCTCCGCAAGACAATCCTTTAAGCCCCGCTCTGTCTATTAAAAAACCTGCTGGAACCATTTTCTTTTTTACAAAAACAGAAAACTCAAAAATGTCATTCCAAATTTTTGGAAAATCTTTTTTTTCTTTAAGGTCAATGTTTTTAAAAATACATCCTTCTGTTTTTTCAGAAAGCGGCTGATGCCCTCTTCTGAAAGCAAAGTTTTCTGCCATCTTATTCATTATATTTACAGGATCATCTTTTTTAAAAGAAAGCATTGCTGAGGTTATCAAAAGCCCGTTTCTTTTAAAGGCGCTATCTCTGTATTTGAACTCGCATTGATCTTTTAAAATGTATTTGAACTTAAGAGTTTCCGGATCCAAAACATCAACAAACTCAACCAGATCAGCAATACAACCACCGCATGATCCCGCATTTCCAAAAATTGCTCCTCCCAAAGTTCCCGGAAGCCCGCAAGCCCATTCAAGCCCAGAAAATCCAAGCTTTTTTGCCTGATTAAGCAAAGCGCCAACAGAAATCCCAGATCCTGCTATCATATAACATTCTTTTTCATTTATTTTTATATCTGAAATATTGTTTTTTATAACAATACCAGAAAAACCATCATCAGAAACTAAAATATTAGTTCCCCCTCCCAATATGTAATAAGGCATATTGTTTTGCTTGGCAAATAAAATTGCGTCTTTTAATTCTTCTTTTGTATCTACCTGAACAAATGCTTTTGCTTTTCCTCCAATTTTAAAAGTATTGTAGTTTGCCAAAGATACATCATATTTTATTTTTGATTTTAAATTTTTGCTCATTTTATTTTGTTATTTTATTTCCTATATTATAAAACAAAAACTCTTCTTCTGTTACCTCAAACACGGCGTCAAAAGATCTTCCGCTGTTTCTGAACTCCTCTGCTGTCATATCAAGCCAATGCAGTGTTCCTGACTTGTCCACTTCATACACTTTAAAGTCGCCTTCCTTTTTTATCAACTTGCTTTCTTTTAGGTTATCAAACTCTTCTCTTGTAACAATCTTAACATCGCCTTTATAGAAACTTAAAATTTTTGGATTTGGTATATGCCTTATATATTTTCCTTTAACAACATAAACTTTAAAATCCCATGCTGGTCTTATCAAAGAACCGTCAGGAAAATTTACCAAAACAGAATCAGATGCAAAAAATATATCTTTTGTTTGAGATGGTTTGACTTTAACTAAAATTTTTCTTTTTGGTTCATTATCGGAAAATCCTCCTGTCTTTTTTCTTGAAAGGATAAACAAAGTCACGCTTTTTACATTATTTTTTGAATTATCTATTGCTATGTTTTTTGAGTCTCCCTCCAAGTTAAATTTTGATATTGTTTTTGTTCCATCAAATTTATTTAAAACATAAGCAATAGAAAATTTATTATCTTTTTTTTCTGGTAAAACTTCTATACCCAAAAAAGGAGAGTTAAATTCATAGTCAACAAAAGATATCTGCCAATCTTTAACAAGATAAGAAAATTCCTGTTCTTTTTTTTCTATTTTATGAAAAATTTTTGGATTAATTTTAAAATTTAAGTTTTCATTTTGATACCCATACTCTTTTCCGTAAAAGGAAGCATCATTTAAGTAATTTGCAATTTGCCAATTTAAAAATAAGTCTTTAAATGTTCCAGAAAAGTTATAGCCTGATAAAGCGTCATTTATACTTTTTATTCCTATATTTTCGCTTTGAAGCATTTTTTTAAAAATATCATCAGAAAAATAACCTGCAATATACTGCCCAAGCAAGCTGACAGAAGCATAATCATAAGATTCATTTTTCCACTCAACCAGAGAATCCCATGGATTTTTTAAAAATCTTCTGACTCTTTCCTGCAAAAAACTCCCCTGATAAGGCAGGTTATATCCTAAAACATCAAGCGCATACTCGCTTCTTAGTTCGTTTAACCACACATCATCAGAAACTTTTCTTTTTATATCTTTTTGATTAAAAGTAATAAGATGCTGAAGCTCATGCGCTAAAAAAGCTTTTAAATTTTCCCGCTTGGAGTTTATATTTAAATAAACAATTTCTTTTTGGTTTGTTCTGCCGTCTTCAATTCTTTCTTTAGGATACCCGTCTGCAGTATTTATGTATCCCCCAACATTTTCTTTAAGAGGCAAAAGTAAAACATAAATTTTAGGATCATTGTCTATCCCCGGTTCTCTTATGCTTCCAAACTTTTCAGTTAACTTAGGATATATGTTATTGTCATATTCTCTGGCAAGCTCTTTTATAAAATTCATAAAGAAAAACCCTTCTTGCCCCCTCAAAGCGTCAAAATAACTGTTATCTACATAAAAATACGCCCTTTCTGAAATATATCTTAGCGTTGCGACTGCTTGAGTTTTGCCATCTTCAGAAAAAGAAGGGTCTGTGTAAAATATCTTAACATTTCCCAAAGCTTCTGCATCTGCATTGTATGGAAATGCAAAAAATAAAAATATTGCTACTGAAACAAAAAATCTTCCCATAAAAACATTATACCACAAAAACCAAAAAGCCAATCGGAGGACATCCCAAATTCACAAAAATGTGTTAAATGGGTGCAGTCCGATTGGCTATTTTATTTTAACAAATAAAAAGACAAAAACAAATAAATATCCACAACTACATATCTTTTAAAAACTGATAAGCAGTTAAATTTATATCCCCCGCCCCCATAAAAAGCAAAACAACATTTTCTTTTTTGTATTTTTGGCAATATTTTGGTATATCTTTTTTTTCTTTTAAAAAAATTTTTTTGCTTTTTATATTCTCAAAAACATTATCTAAATTAAAATTTTGATCTTTTTTTTCCCTTGCAGAAGAATAAACATCTGTTAAAACAACTTCATCTGCCAAAGACAAAGCATCTGCAAACTCCTTTTTAAACTTTTTTGTTCTTGAATAAGTATGTGGCTGAAAAATAGCAACAACTTTTTTGTCGCAAAACATACCTTTTGCTCCCAAAATTGTCGCTTTTATTTCAGAAGGATGATGAGCATAATCATCTATCACCACAAGCCCATCTTTTTTAAAAAGAATTTCAAATCTCCTTGCAGTCCCAGAAAAATCTTCTATGTATTTTTTTGCATTTTTTTCAGATATTCCAAGCTCCAAGCATGCAAGATAAGCTGCGTTTGCATTCTCTTGACTATAAAGTCCCGGCAATTTTAATTTAAAATTAATTAAGTTGTTCTTATCATAAAAAACAACTTTGCATTTTACCTTTTGAGCTGCTTTTTTTAAAAATCTGTAATTTCCATTTAAAATCAAAAAGCCGTCTTTTGGAATTTTTCTTGCAAATTCCAAAAAAGCATCTTGGTATTCTTTTTTTGTTTTGTAACAATCCGGATGGTCATAGTCCACGCTGGTTATTATCGCTCCTTTGGGCTGGTAACGTAAAAATGCCCTTTTGTATTCATCTGCTTCCAAAACAAACAAGGCATCATCTTTTTTTAAATCTCCGGCAAGCGCTCCGCTTTTCCATTGGTTTACTTTTGAACCAACTATTGCGCTCACATTTTTTTGTGATTTTTTCAAAGCATTTGCCAACATTGCTGTTGTTGTGGTTTTTCCATGACTTCCGGCAACAGCAACTCCAAAAGAGCTGTTAAAAAAATAAGACACAACCTCAGGATATGTAAAAACAGGCAAATTTAATTTTTTGGCATTTTTTACAACTTCATTATTTTTTTCATTGTAAGCAACCGACCTTACAACAGCATCAATGCCTTTTAAATCTGTATCAGAAAAATTTGAAATATTAATTTTAAGGCGCAAAAGAGTATCTTTTGTTGTAGCAAAATCTTCTGAAACATCAGAGCCAAAAACTTGATATCCATTTCTTGCCAAAAGTTCAGAAAGAGCAGCCGTCCCTACTCCTTTTATGCCAACTATATGTATTTTTTTATATTTTTTAAAATCAACCATAAAAAACTACTTAAATTTTCTTCCAAGAAAAAATGCTCCAAAAAACACAATCAAAAAAGCAAAAACAACATAAAAAAACCAAGAAGCATCAAAAAAAGATGTTAAATTTGCTTGGATATTTACTTTCATCGGTTTTTGATCTGCAACTTCCGGCAAAAGTTTAGCAGAGGCTGGCATAACCAAAAAGCTCTTTTGTCCGCCAACTTTTACAAAATGAGCTTCGTCTTCTTTTACTAGGCTTCTTGGCACAGCTTTGTCTTTTAACACTTCTTTTTTGTTTGGATCTTCACTTTCAAAAAAAGAACCAACAGAAACATTAGCAAATCCTGGAGTTTTGTTTTTTGTCAAAACAAACTCATCTTGGTTTTTTCTTGAAGCTGAGAACCCTATTTTTTCAAATTCATATTCTACTTTATCTTTTGGCTGTCCATTTGGGTACAAAAGCATAAGAGTTCCACTTTTCAAAATAGAAAAGCCAAGCGCTTCTTCGGAAAAAACTAAATAAGACAAAGGAGCGATAAACGTCCCCTCTGGAATCTCAAATACATTTTTTTCGTTTGCTATTTTATAAAAAGACAAATCAACAAAGCTATCAGAGCTATTGTAAAGCTCAACCCAAGATTTTTCTTCCTGATAGAAAAACTCAGAAATATAAATGCCAACAGGATAAACAACAACATCTATCTGATCTTTTGACTGAATCCCATCTCCTTTTGCAAAAAGAGTAACCAGATACCTTCCCGGAAAAGAATAAGAATACAAAAAGCTTTTGCCAGATTTTGTATTACCGTCTCCCATATTCCAAACAAACTCAGAAATATTACCCTCAGACAAAGAGGCATCAAAAAATATGTTCTGTCCAACTTGAGCAACTATATTTTCTCCGGCATTTGCTTTTATTAAAATATTGCCTGAAAAATTTTCTTTTTGCTTGTTGTTTAAAGCATTTCCATTTTTTACATCTTGTTTTTGTTCTTTTTGTGGTTCCGTTCTTTTGGTTTTATCAAAATTATTTTGGGCTTTTGGAGTTGATGTTGCTGTTGCCCATCCGTTTTCTGTTTTTTGGGCAGTTTTTTTTGTTGTATTATCTCCTCCTACAGACTCCCAGCTGTTTGAACCGTCCACTCTGTCAACTTCAACGCCGTTGGCATCTTTTAAGATTAAAACTTCGCCAGAGTTAGAAAGCGCACCGGTATATATCAAGTCCGCTGCAATACCAGGTACAGAACTATCATCTTGCCTCTCAAGCAAAAAATATCCAAAAGATTCTACACTTCCGGATAGCTCAATTTTCGGACTGCCATCCTGCGCTTGCAAAATCCAGCCGGAAAGATCAACCGTACTTGAACTTGTGTTTTTTAACTCTATCCATTCATCGTTTGCGGAATTTTCAGTCCCCATCCAAGCAATTTCGTTTACAACAACTTGAGCGCTGGCAAAAAAAGGAAAGAACAAAAGAATTAAAAAAATACCGGAATTAATTTTAAAGAACCACCCTCTCCTCGCTCCAGCTGCTCGTCGGGGTTTAGCTCTCAGCTCGCCACTTTGCCTGAAAGACAAAGACCAAGCTGGCTCGCTTCCGAGATATTCTTTAAAATTAATTCCGGTATTTTTCATATACTTAAATTTTATCTTAACTTCTCTATTATTTTTGGTATTTTTTTAAAATCATTTTCCAAAGTTTCTCTTAAGGCGCCGTTATACAAAGCGGCAGCTGGATGATACAAAGGCAAGATGTTGAAAGTCTTGCCGGTTTTTTTGTTTGTTACTTTTTTTGGTATGCCATGAATTTGGGATATTTTAAAATTTTTTGGCAAAAACCGGTGCATAGAGTGCCTACCTAGCGTTGCTATCAAAATAGGATTTACTAGCTCAAGTTGGCGCCACAAATAAAGCTCAGTACAGACAGAAACCTCATCATCTTCCGGATCCCGATTATTTGGAGGTCGACATTTTACAATGTTTGTTATAAAAACATCTTCTCTTTTTAACCCTATGCTTTTTATCATTTGGGTTAAAAATTTTCCGGCCGCCCCGACAAAAGGACGACCTTGTAAATCCTCGTCTTTTCCGGGACCTTCTCCCAAAAAAACAATATCAGCAGAAAAATTACCCTCTCCCGGAACAGCATTTGTTCTTGTTTTTGCAAGAGGACATTCTTGACACGCTTTTATTTGTCTTTCTATGTCGCTTAAAGTCATATTAAATCTGATTTTACCACTACAAAACCCCAAAAACAAGATTTTAGCGCAACAAAACTTTCATAATATATACAAATAACATACATAAAAACAAGCACACTTTAAAGTTTTACTTTAAAAAAACACCAATATCAAAATAGTTAAAATAAAACACGATCGTGTTTTATTTTAACTATTTTGAATTTATAATTTTTAAAAAACTAATAAAAATTTAAAAACCTTACTTTCATTTAACTAAACAATATAAGTCAAATAAAAAATAAAATAATCAAACATTCATTCATTTAATAAGCATTTACTTAACTTTCTCACGATCGTGAGAAAGTTAAGTAACTTTATTGGTGGTTGATATGTTTTTTCTTATGATTATCCCTAGGATTATCCCTAGGATTATTCCTAGGATTATTCCTAGGGTTGTCCTTAGGGGTTTTTTGGGGTTGCTCCCCTATTATCAGTTTACTTTTTTTGAACATTCTGATATAAAAATAAAATAAATTAACTTTAAAAATTATGTTAAACTACAACGAACTTAAGCCCGGGACATATTTGGTTTACAAAGGCGAGCCTTATGAAGTTTTGGAGTATGAGTTTTTAAGAATGCAGCAAAGAAAGCCAGTTGCTCAAGTTAAGATGAGAAACCTAATAACCCAAAATACGCTCAGCCATACTTTTCACCAAGGAGATAAAATAGAAGAGGCGGAAATTTCAAGAAAAAATGTAAAATTTATTTACACACAAAGAGGCGAGTATTGGTTTTGCGATCAAGACAACCCCAAAAACAGATTTAAACTAACTGAGAACCAGATAGGAAAAAAGAAAATTTTTTTAAAAGAAAACCAAATAGTTGAAGCAAATGAATTTAACGGAAATGTTATAGGAATAACTCTTCCAATAAAAATAGACTTAAAAGTAGTTGAAGCTCCCCCTTCAATTAAAGGAGACACTGCACAAGGCGGAACAAAACAGGTAAAACTAGAAAGCGGGGCCACAATAAGCGTTCCTTTGTTTATCAACCAAGACGACATAATAACAATAAACACTCAAAGCGGAGAATATATAGAAAGAAAACAAAAAGCAAAATAAAAAAACGCCCTCTGCATGTTTTTGGGGGCGGTTTTTATTTTTTAATTAAAACTTTAGCGTGTCTCCCGGCTTTAGCACTCCAGAAGATTTTTCTTCTTTATTTTTATCTTCTTTGTTTTTTTTGTCTTTTTGATCTTTTTTTGATGAAAACATAATCGGCTCCATACTTAAAGCTTCTGACAAAGAAATCCCTTCTTTTTTTATTTCTTCTTCATTTAATATCTTTATTTGTCCTTCTTGGATTTTGTTTTTTCTTTCAGGAGTTGGAAGTTTTGGCATCTTTTTTTGGCTTTGCTTTTTTGCTTCGTTTTTTGCTTTTGCCTGTTCCCTTTGAAAATCTGCATAACATTCCTTGCAAAAAACCTCCCTTTCTGGATCCGGCTCAAAAGGCACTTGAGTTGCTTTTTTGCATCTTGAACATTCTGCGTTATACATCTTTATATTCTTTTTTTCCTTTTCTTTTTCTGACACTGGCTTGGACCACTCAGATATCTCTTTTTCAACCTCATCTTTTTTTGAGCTGTACATTTTTTTGGAATGCTCTATTATTTTTTCCCTGAAGCTAATATTTTCTGGCGCAATTGGAGGAAGTGTATCTGCAGAAAACGCTTTGGAAGCAACTCCATTTATCATCAGTTTAAGATATATTTTATGATTTGGCAGATTCACAAGACTGTAAACATCAACATCAGGGGCAAATTCCTTTTCAAAAAATTCAGCATCCTCCGCTCCAATTCTAAAAAGGATTAAAGTGCCAACATTTCCCATAACTGCTTCTTTTACACCAGTGTCTTCAAGCTGATTTATATATTGATGGGCAAGTATCAAATTAAGCCTGTATTTTCTTGCTTCTGAAAGAATGTCGGCAAAAGATTCGGTTGCAAAATTTTGAAACTCATCTATGTAAACAAAAAAATCCTGCCTTTCTTCCTCTTCTGTATCTATCCTTGACATTGCGGCAAGTTGAATTTTTGTTATCATCATTGCTCCCAAAAGCTTTGCTGTATCCTCTCCTATTCTTCCTTTTGATAAGTTAACCACAAGTATCTTTTTCTCATCCATTATTTTTCTTATATCTATAGCAGATTTTCTTTGACCCACTATATTTCTTATCAAAGGATTGGTTAAAAATTGTCCTACCTTATTTTGAATTGGAGCTATTGCTTCAACTTCAAATTTTTGGGTATATTTTGCATACTCTTCTTCCCAAAACGCCTTAATAACCGGATCAGTAACTTTTTCAACAACACTTTTCCTATATTCTTTGTCAGAAAGCATCCTCATAATACCCAAAAGAGTGCTTTCCGGATCTTCTAAAAGCGCAAGAATAGTATTTCTTAAAACATACTCAAGACGAGGACCCCAAGAGTCTGCCCAAAGTTTTTTAAATATACCAATAAGCCCAGAAGCTACCAAGTGCCTTTGAGAAGGATCAACGCTTTCTGCAATATTGAAAGCTATTGGATTTTCTATATCAGCCGGATTAAAATAAACAACATCGCCTATCCTATGCTCTGGAACATAATCAAGTATAGATTCAGCAAACTCTCCGTGAGGATCAATAACAGCCACTCCATTGCCTGTCCTTATATCTGATATCATCATATTTCTTAAAAGAGTTGACTTTCCTGTTCCTGTTTTTCCAATAACATACATATGCCGCCTTCTATCGTCGGTTTTTATTCCAAATATTTGATCTTTGTTTCTAAAGTTTGTTTTTGCAAATGGTATTATATCTTGCATAACTTTTATAAAGTAGGAAGCTCAGAAGGAGGTTGGACTTTCTTTGCTTCCACTTTTGGTAAAGAAGGGGTTTCAACAACAACATTTGGAATATGATATACAGTTGCAAGCTCTTCTGTATTTAAAATAATTCCCTCTCCTACAAACAGCTTCCTTCTTGCTTTTCTGTATAAATTTCTTTTTCTTAAATAGTCTCTTGTCTTAACAAAAAAGTAGTTAACTCCCGGAGTTACCTTAGGATTTGGCCTAAATCCGTTTAAGTTAGAGGAAGAAAACTGATTAAAAGTTCCCAAAATAGCAGGTATAATTGCTCTTGAGAACTTATCTCTTTTAGCAATGTAAAGTATTCTTATGTTTGTATGAAATCCTTGCTTGTCAAGCCCGTCTTCTATTATTTTTATAACTTCAAGCTCTCCTGGAGTAAGTTTTTTTTCTTCTTTTTTTTCTTCTGAAACTTTTTTTCTGTTCTCTGGAACTTTTCCAAAAAAAACTCCAATCAAATCCTGAAAAAACTCAAACACCTCTTCAGGGACATTGCTTGTGGTTTTTTTCTTTTTTGTTCCCATTATCCTTGCTATTAAATCTTTACCTTTTTTTTGCCAATAATCGCTTGCTGGCCTTATCATATAATGTATCCATATCTGTTCCCCCTCTCCTATATCGGATAAAACCTCTATCAAAGATGCCATAGGATCAACAAAATATCTTCCTTGAACATCTGCTGTGATTTCTTCTTTAAAATGCTTATATGTCCTTATTGGATAGGCATCTTCTTTTGTAAAAATGAGTTCTGTTCCCCAAAGGTCATACTCCTCATTTGGAATTTGTACTGGCAAATTAAAAGTATAATCATCAACTTCTTGTATATCTGCATCATGATACTGTGCATGAATTTGTGATCTTATCAAAGAAGCGTACTGATCAGGGGTTCTAACGAAAAAATGAATTGCTCCTTGTATGCTTACAATCTCCAAAGATATTTCCGGTTGATGCTTTCCTTGTATGTATTTTTCTATTAAATTCGCTCCGCTTTTTATTGAGTAAAGCCCAGCAAAAACTTGTTCCATTGATTTTGGAGATTGATCCACAACTTGAGGAAACTTTATCTCCAAAACAACCCAATTTAAGCTCAAGTCATATTTTAGTTTTATATAATTCATCCAAAGCTCTTTCCACAACAAAAAAAGAAGGATAGGCGCAACCACCCATCCCCAGCTTGTCAAAATGTTTAAAAAATCTGAAAAACTTACCTCCATAGATTATGCTTTGTAAATATATCTTCCATCTTCTATTTTCTCAAAATTTTGGTTATTTTGCAAATTTAACAACACAGTATTTTCCTTAACATCTCTTTCTTTCATAACTGCCTTTATAATTTCTTCTTTATGCATTGGCTCTCCGCTCTCCTGAAGAACCCTTTTTATGACATCAGATACGGTTCCTGGTTTGTACCCCCACTCTGCCAAAGCATAAGTTCCTCTTCCTACCAAAACAAACTTTTTGTCTTTTATAAGTTCATTATGAACCGTTTGTGGATGGGCTTTTTTTCCGTTTTGGCTAAATTTTTCATTTATTTTATCAACAACAAACCTAAAATGCATTGGCTTTCCATGCTTTTTTAAAACCAAATAGGCTTTGTCTCTTACCCCTTTGGTAGATATTTCAGGCCAATGTTTAAGGCCATAATCCCCATAAACATTTGACCCTATGCTTTTTGATGCGCAAATGTAAGACTCAAGCGCATTTGGATCTTTTATGTGAGAGACATATTCAGAAAGCAAGCTTATAAGCTCATCTTTGGAAACCGTGTTTTTTTTGCTTTCCATTTTCTTTATTAAAGCTTCAAGAGATTTTTTTACAAGCTGGACAGTTGATTTTTTGGTTGTCCAAACGCTATGAAAATCTGGAGTTTCTGGATGCTTTATAAACTTAGGATTTACTGACAACAAAAAATACATATAAGTTTCTGCTTTTTTTTCTTTTGTGTTTTTTCCAAAAAATCTAGACAAATCAGATCCCAAAATATGATGCTCAACAATAAAACCTCCTTTTTGTTCAATAAACATCTCAATTTCATCATACAAAGGGCTCAAAAAAGAAAATTCCTCTTGCTTCAAAAGCGCTTTTTTTGCATCGTTTTCTATTTGCCTTACTCTCTCTCTTGTTATTCCGTATTCTCTTCCTATCTCTTCTAAAGTCCTTTTTCTTCCATCAGAAAGACCAAACCTTTTTTTCAAAACGTCCTGCTGTTTTTTTGAAAGCTTGCTTATTAAATTGTTAGTTGTTTTTATAATATCCAACATTATGCCAAAAATATTTTAGGGTAATCTATAAAGTAGCACAAACTTGTTACAACGTCAAGATTTGTTTTTGTTTTGCATTTTTTCCAAAGTAACCAAAAGGTTGCTTCCTATAAATATTGAAGAATAAGTTCCTGAAATAACTCCAATCATAAGGGCAAGGGCAAAATATTTTATAGATTCTCCGCCAAAAAAATAAATTGCAAGCAAAACCAAAACAACAGTCAAAGATGTATTTAAAGATCTTACAAAAGTCTGATTAACAGATATATTTACAGTATCTTCAAAATCTTTTCCTATATGCCTTGTAAGGTTCTCTCTTACTCTGTCAAATACAACTATCGTGTCATTTACTGAATACCCCAAAACAGTAAGCACAGCGGCAATAAATGCGCTTGTAACTTCTACTCCATAGTATTGCCCCAAAAAAGCAAAGACGCCAACTGGTATTGCAACATCATGAAATAAAGCGGCAAGAGTTGCAATCCCATATTTAAAAGAAGACAAAGGATAAGAAACCTTCCTGAAAGCAAAAGCAACAAACAAAACTATAGCCACCAAAACAAACAAAATTGCATTTTTTGCTTTTGAACTTAATTCCGAACTTATTGAAGGACCAATTGATTCATAGCTTTTTTGGATAAATTCATTTCCCTCTTCAAGCTCAGCAGATTTTTCATTTAGCGACTTTAATATATCTTGGTGAGTTTTTTCATCTATCTCTTTCATTTTTATGATGACAGAACCATCAGGAGATGTTTGAACAACAACATCAGAAAGTCCATAGCCTGACAAAACATCAATTATAGCTTCTCTATCCAAAGGCTTTTTTGAAAACTCCCCATAAAGCAAAGATCCGCCAGTAAAATCAATCCCCAAATTAAGCCCAAAAGAGAAAAAAGCAAAAGCAGAAAGCCCAACCAAAATGCCTGATATCCAATAAAATATCTTTCTGTGTTTTGTTACATGTACCATAAAAATTTTCCTTTTTCTAATTTTAATCCTGAAAATAATTTAAGTAAAAGCCTTGTTACAAATACAGCAGAAAACATAGAAACCAAAACCCCTAAAAACAAAGTTAAAGCAAATCCTTTAATTAAGCTGGTAGTGAACATATAAAGTATAACGCAAGTTATAAGCGTAGATAAATTGGAATCCCTTATTGATGGCCATGCCCTTTTAAAAGAATCCTGCACAACCAAAGCAAAAGGCTTGCCGGTTTTGAACTCTTCTTTCATTCTTGCAAATATAAGTATGTTTGCGTCTACTGCCATACCCAAAGACAATATAAATCCGGCAATTCCAGCAAGAGTTAATGTTACCGGCAAAAGTTTAAATATTGCAAGAAGCAAAACAGAATAAACCAAAAGCGATATAACTGCCAATATACCAGGAATTCTGTACCAAACAATCATAAATACGGCTATCAAAACAAACGCCCAAATTCCTGCTTTTAAGCTTTTTTGAAGATCTTCTTTACCCAAAGAAGCATCAATTGTCCGTTGAGATATAAGCTCAATAGGAACAGGAAGCGCGCCAGACTTTAGCCTACCGGCAAGCTCTTTTGCTTCATCAACAGAGAAATCGCCGCTTATAACAGCATTACCTCCAATGATAGGCTCATTTACAACCGGAGCAGATATAGGAGCTCCATCAAGGTATATTGCTATTCTTTTGCCTACATTATTTTTTGTAAGCTCTTCAAATATTTTTGCTCCTTCACTATTAAAATATAGGTTTACTACCGGAGTAAATGTGTTTGGATCAAATGTGACTTCTGAATTTTCAAGATATTTTCCGTTTAACTTGGTTGGCTTAAAGTATGGATCCTCATCAAGCCTTTTGCCTTCTTTTTGCGCATTTAGTATTTCTTCTGTTTCTTTTTGCGCCCTTTCTTCTTTAAATTCCAAATAAGGGGTTTCTCCTATCATTTTTATCGCCTCAGAAACATTTTTTATTCCGGCAAGCTCAACGATAAGCCTGTACTCTCCACCAACCAAAGATGTTCTGACAACCGGCTCTGCAACTCCAAAAAGATTTACTCTTCTTTCTATAACATCACGCATACTGTCTATTGCCTCCTTTTGTTCTTGCTTTGGAATGTTTGTCATATCAGCAACATAAACCAAATAACTTCCTCCTTGAAGGTCAAGCCCTAAACTAAAAGGAATATTTCTGAAGTTTGGTATGTTTGTTTGAAATTTTTCGTTTATATAACCAACAGATTTGTCCCAATATGAAGGAAAATCAACAAAAAATGCAAAAAAAGACAAAATAAAAACAAGCATCAAAATATAGCCTGCTTTCTGCCTTTCTCCTTTTGGATTAAACAAAAAAGAAAAAACAGCTCCAAGTCCGTTCCAAAAATATTCAAATGGCTTTACAAAAATTTTGTAGATTCTTTTCATGCTAATACTGAATTTTTAAAAATTGGTTATAAGTTTACAACAAAAAAACTGCCGCAGTCAACCCTGCTTTTGTTTTGGTTTTATTTAAATTTTAAAGTCAAAAGTATTGCGTTTGTTGTTTTGAAATATTTTTCCTTATCATTTTCATCTCCAACATAAAACTGGCTTATTTTATACAAGCTTCCGTTATTTTCAAGATAAGACAAGTCGTAATTGCCAAAACAGTTTTTCACAGAAAAAGAATAAGCATCCTTTCCGTTAATTTTTACATTTTTTATATCGCTTATTTGGCTTGATTTTTCTTTTTTGCATTCTATTTTATGTTTTTTAAGCTCACTTTCCGCATAGCTTTTTGCGTCTACTTCTTTTGATTTAACTTTTGCTATCCAAAAAGCATATCCGTCCTCAACAGCAAAATGGTCAAAAGCGCTCATATTTGCTTTTTGTTTTTTTACTTGCTTTTCTCCAAAAAATTTAACCCTTGAATTTTCAACTCCAAGAACCGCTACATTATCAAACAATGCCTCCTTTGGGTATTTAAACTCATATTCATCTGAAGAAAATGTATCCCACCCGCTTAAGTCAATATCAGCAATTTCCTGATTGGCAGAACTGTTTTTTTCATTATTTTCTTGGGAAATTTGGCTTGTTTGGCTATCTTTGCCTGAAAACCCAAAAGCCAACGCAGCAAAGACAGCTATTGCCGCAAATATTGCTGTTCTGTTCATACTTTTGAAATTACTTTTTATAACCTAATTGAAGCACAAAACTAAAAAAAAGCCAAGTATTAAATTTCGCGCGCAAGCCTATAAAAAATCCTAGGGTTATCCCTAGGATTAACCCTAGGGATAGCTTTCACTCCTTGTCTTGAAAAAACCAAAGCAAAAACAAAACAACAGAAAAAAACGGCACAAACACAAAAGCAATTACCTTAAGCACAAACGAAATTGGTATCTTAAAATTTAATCTTTTTAATATTTCATAATTTGCCTGTTTAAGAACATTTTTTGCCTCTTTGAAAGTGAGTTGTTTTTGCGCCTGTTCATATTTTAACCATTTTGCATCTGATATTTCTTCTTTTTGCAAATTTAGTTTTTTGTCATACACTTTTGCCGGAAAATAGATTACTTCTTTTTTTATCTTTTTGCCGTCTTTTTCAAATTCATATTCTTCTTTGAAGTTGGTATCTTCAAAAAAAATTTCATAGTTTAAAATGCCCGTTTCTTCTTCAAACTCCCTTTTTGCCGCATCAATATCCAGCTCTTTTTGATTTTTATGTCCTTTTGGAAAAGCCCAATGCCCTCCGTTTTTGTTTTTAACAACAAGAAAAAACAGCTCTTTTTTATCCTGAAAAAAAGGTACAATACCAAAAGATTTTTCTTTGTATTTATTGTTTTTGGTTAAATCTTCCATTTTTTATATCCTGCACAAAACTACTTATATTATCCGAATATCCGTATCTTTTTGAAATTGTATTTGCAACATCAATTGCTTCTTTGTCATACCCAATTCTTGCCAGCTCAACAGCTATCCTGACAAGTTGCTGGACTGTTGCGTCTTGTCTTTTTTGAACAAAGTTCATATAAGTATTTTTTGCATCTTCGTTTCTTTTTTGACCCTTGTAAAAATTCGCTAATATCAAAGTCCCATTGTAAGTAACCTTCTGGCTTAACGATTTTTTAATAATTTGCTCTGCTTTTTTAAAATCTCCTAAAAATACATTTATTTGATACCACTGAAAATAATAAATAGGCTTTTTGGGACTTTTTGGTAAATTTTCTTCCATCATTTTATCCAGCTTTTTTAAAAACTCCCTGTCATCTCTTTTTGCGTTAGATAGACTAGCATAGGTCATATAATATCTAGTGTTTTTTGGCTCCCGCTTTAGCGCATCTTCTGCTTTTTGAATCGCTTTTTGGACAAAAAAATCTTTAACTTCCTTTGATATGTTTTCTTTTTTGTATATCTGGTTGGCCTTCTCTGCCATCATTGTTGCTATCTCCGGCTTTCCTTGTAAAGATTTTTCATAGGATTTTTCAAAATATTCAAATGCCAAATCATATCTTCCATATTCAAAATACAAAGAACCTTCAATAAGATATTTTGAAGCAAGCGCAGGCCTTACATTTGTATTGTAAAACAAAAACCAAAACGCTAAAAAAAGCAACACAAAAGCTTGGATAGGAACCTGCAATTTTTTGTTCTCTATTTTATCTTCTTCTTTTTGTGAAGTTAAAAAAGAAGCAAAAGACAACACCAAAAAGAAAGGCAAATAAGTTGCCAAAGCATCAAAAACAAAAAGGTTTTGGAAAAAATAAGCTATCATCATTGCCACTATGACATACGCTGTTTTGTAGTCATCTTTGTTTGACTTTGTATAAGCAAAAAGCAGATAAAAAAGAGCAACAAAAACAAAAACATAAGACAAAAGCCCTAAAATTCCTGAGTTGGACAGTGTGTCAAATATTATATTATGCGCATGATCAAACCAGCTTTCCTGAGGGTACATTCTAAGGTCATAATACTTATCAAAAAGAAGATTGTAGTTTTCCGGTCCCCATCCTAAAATTAGATGCTCTTTTATTCCCTCTGCGCTTATTTTTGCAGATACTATCCTTGTTTTTACAGTAGCATCAGAAAAAGATATAGACATTATTCTTTTTATCGGCCCATAAAAAGCATCCTGATTTATCAAAAAAACAGCAAAAAACAAAACTAGCACGCCAAAAATCCAAGCAAGTATTTTATTTTTGTTTTGTAAAGTTATACTTGCAAGCTCATCTTTCTTTTTTAAAACAAAAAGCGCCAACAAAAACAACAAAGAAAAAACCAGCGCCAAAATAGCGCCCCTTGTTTCGCTAAGATAAATTGACAACATGCTCAAAAGCAAAACAGTATAATAAAAAGGCCTTGCCTGTACTTTATCTTTTTGAATTAAAATAATAGAAATAAAAAAGACAAAAAGCATATACGCCGCAAAAAAAGCGGCATTGCCTATGGTTGATGATATTCTTGGATCTTTGGATTCAAACAAAAATGAGAAACCAAACTTTTGGGCAATTCCATACAAAGCAACCAAAAAACCGGCAAAAACAAAACAGCGAAACATAAAAATCCATTCCTGCTTATCTTTTAAAATGCCTTTTAATATAAAAAATAAAGCAACAAAATGAGTTAAATTCACAACGCCAAGCATTCTCTCAAAGTTGCCAAAAAAGCTCCTAAATATATTTTCTCCAAATATAGCCGACATAACATAAATAAAATAAAAAACCAAAACGCTTTTTGACAAAAGGTCCAGCTTTGGCAAATATTTTTTGTTTGAAATAACCAAAAATATGTAAAGCAAAAGCGCAACCTGAACCAAAGATTGGAAAAATATAGTCTTTGGAACTATAAAAGGAAAGAAAAAGCCTTTTGCAACAATAAGCGGAGCAAAAAAAGACACAGCAAGCACAAATTTTATTATGTTTTTTAAAGTATATTCACTCATTGTGTTAGTATTTTAAGAATATTTTCCTTATTGCCTTTTTTAATTTCTGATATTATATAGTCAACATCTTTTTTTAAGCTTGGGTTAATATCAGCTGACATCTTAGCATACATTATAGCATCTTTTTCGTTGCTCATTTTTAAGCTTAAAATAACAAGCCTAACTGCAGGCAAAGCATCCTTTTTATTTCTTTGCAAGTATTTTTTATAAATATCTGCGGCATATTGGTATTTTCCCGACTTTTCCATCTCAGAAGCAAAAAACACCACCTCTCCCAAAGAAGGTAGATATTTTTTCTCCATAGACAAGTCCAAGTATTCTTTTGCTTTTTCATACTCTTTTTGGGCAATATACGCTTTTGCAACATAAAAATAGCTGGCATTGTATTTTTCATTCATTTTTAATGCAAATTCTGCTGTTTTAAGCGCTTTTTGATTTTGCCCTGACAAAATATACAAATCAACCAAAAAATGGTAATACTGAGGCCTATCCTCGCTTAAAGATATAGCAGTCTTTAATGCTTCCTCTGCTTTTTTTGTAAAACTTATATCTTTTTTAACAACATACAAAGCGCTGTTTATATTTGCCAGCTTCACAAAAAGCAGAGCATCTTTTTGGTTTAACTCTATTTGCTTTTTTATGTATTTTTTGGCTTCCAAAAGCCCTTTCTGATACGCCAAATCATCATCTTTTGAAATTTTTATATCCTTTTCATACAACGGAAATTTGCTATATAAAAAATCAACAAAAGAATACACTATATCTTTTTGGGGCTTTGAATTAAGCGAAAGAGACTTTAAGTATAAATCTACTGCCTCTTTTAAATTTCCTTTTTGATCTTCCAAAAAAGCATCATTTGCTATTTTTGAAGCATAAGCAACTTTTAGGTTATACTGCCAACTAGAAAAAATAACCAAAACAATACCAGCAAAAACTACTGTTTTTTTAAAAGCATCAAAACTTTTATTTTCTTGTTCGGAAAATATTTTTCTTTCTGAAAATAAAAAATCCAAAAATGCTAAAAACGACACAAAATATAAAAATGAAGTTATATCATCAAAAACAAAAAATAAATGGACAAAGTAAGCAGAAAATACAAACACAAAAAACAAAAGCTCTTTTTCTTGAATCCTTTTTTGACTGTAAAGCCTTGCCAAAATATAAAATATTAAAAAAACCATAAAAAGATAAGACAAAAGCCCAAAAATACCTGAAGTTGCAAGTATGTCCAAAAAGTTGTTGTGCGCCCTGTCAAAATAAGGCTCAGACGCCGCATAAAGATAATAGTCTGACTTAAAATATTTATTAAATACTATATTATAATTTTCCGGACCAACTCCCAAAAAAGGATTATCAAAAAAACCCTCCAAAGCCGCTTGCCAACTTATAAATCTTGTGCTTATACTTCCTCCTTCCAAAGATATTGTGGAAATCCTGCTCAAAAACGGAGTATTTTTTACAAAATTAGTGTCTTTTGCCAAAAATGCAACCAAAACAGAAATTGTAATCAAAAAAGAAACAAAAAGAAAAGATGCTTTTACTTTTTTGCTTTTACCCAAAAAAATATACAAAAAAGAAACTAAAAATACTCCAAAAATAAATCCTAAAAAAGTTCCTCTTGTTCCTGTAAACAAAAATGCAACAAAATTTAAAAACGCTACTGCAACATAAAAAAAGCTATATTTTTTATGCCTTTCTGAGAAAAAAAGATACAAAGACAAAGCAAAGTTAAGTAAAAGATATACGGAAAAGTAAGCGGCATTCCCTAAAGTTCCTATAATCCTGCCCCCAGAAAAAGCAAAAAGCCCCAACCCTGCTTTTTGCAAAAGCCCAATCAAAGAAACAAAAAAAGACACAAAAACAAAAAGCCTAAAAAATGTCATCCAGTCATCTTTTTCAAACAATGCTCTTGCCAAAAAGAAAAACACCAAATAATGCAAAAGAGTAAAAACTCCCCACCACCTTTCTATCGTTCCAAAAAAGCTTACAAAAAATGACTCACCAAAAACAGCAGATACAAAGCTAATAACAAAAAATGCAAAAAAAGACAAAAAAAGCCAGCTTTTTTTGAACGTAAAACTTCCTTTTTGATAAAAAAACACCCAAACCAAAAAAGCAAGCAAAGCCAATTCAACAAAAAATAAAAATGCGCTTGCCCTTAAAGTGACAAAAGGATACAAAAACTTATCCCAAACCAAAACAGGGACAAAAGCAGACGCAAACAGAAAATATTTTGCTATTTTTAATAAATCTAATGCAATCACGCTATTTTTCTTCGCTTAAATAAGCGTCTTTTAGCTGTTTAAGATATGCTGGATTTACCATTCTGTCTATTCCTCTATCAAGCACGGCTATTATCTTATCTTTTGGATTTCCAAGTTTGTATCTGTAAAGCTCATAAAGCTTTATATATCCGTCCTGGTCCCCGGGAGCAACATAGGTTGCTTCCTCATAATACTTTTCTGCAAGCTCGTAATCTCCCAAATAAGATGCCATGTTTCCAGCATTTAAAATAAACAATGTATTTTTTCTGTTAGTTAAATCAATTGCCTCCTGATAAACCAAAAGCGCATTTTTGTAGTATTTTTCATTGTTTGTCTGGTCTGCCACACCTTTCCAAGCAAGTCCCAAAGCAGAATACGATTTCGGATCGTCTTCTTTGAACTCTTCTACCGCCCTTTTAAGTTCTTTTGCATAAAACTCCATATTGCTGTCTTTTTTTGCAAGCTCTTCAATCTCAGATATTGACAAAAACGGTTTGCCCTTGGCATTTTCAAAAAAATAAAATGCCAAAACAGCAACAACTGCCACAAAAAATATTAATATTGCCTTTTTCATATTTTTAATCAAAGTTAATTGTTATACCATTTAGTTTAAAAAACTTCTTTACCCTATCTTTTAAGGAAGGATCCATTTGGATTGCTGTTTGAAAATACTCAAAAGACTTATCTTTGTCACCAACAGCAAAATACATCAATCCAAGATCATGATAATAAGTTGGGTTTTTTGGGTCAATTTTAATAAGTCTTTCGTACAAAGGTATTGTTTTTTCGTACTCTTCCCTTTTAAGGTAAAGGTCTAATAAAAATAATATATTATTTTTCAAATTAAGTCCAAACTCTTTTCCTTTTTCAAGCTCCAAAATGCCTTTCTCCTCCTGCCCATCTTCCAAATAAGCAAGCCCTAAAAACCAATGCGGCTCTGGCAAAGAATCGTTTTTTCTGGCAAGCTCTTCTAAAATTTCAATAGCTTTTTTGTTTTCTCCCAAAGAAGAGTAAACTTTCCCCAAAAGCAAAGGAACAGCTTGCCTGTCTTTGTTCACTTTCCAAGCGGCGTTAAAATACTTTATTGAATCTTGGTAATATTTGCTGTCAACATACTCTCCCAAAAGAGCGTAAAGCTGTCCCAACCAAAAAGCGCTTAAAAAATCTTGGCTTTTATTATATCTTTTCAAAAGCACACTTTCAATATCAGGATATATATTTTTTAAAACATCTGCGGTAAGCAAATTTTTATTGTCAAAATCAGAAAGGTCTTTTGTCAAAAACACAGCATTTTCAACCTCAAAAGGAAAAGCAGAAATTGCTTTTTTTGCGCTCTCTTGCCATTTGTAAACAGAGTTTATGCCAAGGGCATCTCTTGCAGAACTCATATAGTAGGAACTCTTGAGCATATTTGCTGAAAAAAATAAAGAAAACCCAACAAACACCAAAGCAACAAAAAATGAAAAATTCAAAATAGCTTTGTTTTTAAGCTCATAAAACTCTTCTTTGTTTTTGGCAAACTCATATAAAAACGCGCAAAAAGCAAGCATAAAAAACCACATAAGCAAAGAAGAGAATGTTTCAAAAGCAAATGCGTTTTTTGTCAAAAACGCCAGCAAGGCTCCAAAAAATACAATTGCAAAAACTTTTTCTCTTTTGTTTTCTGCTTGCTTATAAAAATAATACACATAATAAAAAGCAACAAATATAATAAAAATGTAAAAAATAATTCCAAAAATACCTTCTTCTGCAAGTATTTCCAAAAAATAATTATGAGGCTTGTCCCAGACAGTTTCTGAAAAAGAATACTTCAAGAGATCTGGATTATAATATTTATTAAAAACTGCCTGATAATTTTCCGGACCAAAACCAAAAATTGGCCTTTTTAAAAACCCTTCTTTTGCTATGTCCCAAGCTATAAGTCTGGTTTTTGCCGTTTTATTTTCTGTTGTTATATCCAAAAACCTTGAAACTTCCGGGTAGTTGTCTGCAAAAAAGCTTGATTTTTGGTTAAAAACATACAAAAATGCCAAAAAAGCAAAAAAAACGACACCGACCAAAAAAACAATTCTTTTTATACTTTTTTTGAATATTTCAGAAAAAGAAAAAATCAGCCAAAAAAACAAAAGCGACAAGATAATCCCAAGCGCAACTCCTCTTGCTTGAGAGAAAAATATTCCAAAAAACAACAAAAATCCCAAAAAATAAAGCCAATTTCTTAATCCAAACAACAGCTTAAACTGGTGTTTTAGCTTCTCATCAAAAAATAAAACCGCCAAAAAAGACAAAAATGCAGGCAAAAGCAAATACCCGGCAAAAAATATAGGATTCCCTTCAAGTCCGGATATCCTGCCACCAAAAGATAAGCTTTCAAAAGCAATCTTAAAATAGCCCAAAAATCCAACAACCAAAGAAACAAAAGCAGAAAAAACAGAAATCAAAGATGCCAAAAGCCAATCCTTTTTTGAGTTAAAAAATTGCCTTAAAAGCAGATAAAACAGCCCAAAATGCAAAAACACAAATGTTCCTTGCGCTCTTTGCTGGTCGCCAAAAAAGCTTTTTTCAAAATCAACTCCAAAAAAAGAAGAAAAAAGCATAACAAGCAAAAAGCCAAAAACCGCATAATCCAAAAGCAAAAATTTCTTCAGTTTCCCTCTAAAAAACAAAATAAAAAACAAAGCCAAAGCAAAAACCAAATCAACAAAAATTAAAAAATAAACCGTCTTCCCAAAATTCCAAGGATACATCGTCCAGCTAACAAAAAAAATCGGAAAAACAAAAAACAAAAGTATTAAATTTTTTACAAACTTTTCCATAAAACTTACTAGCCATTTTAAAACAAAACTCCCAAAAATACAACAAAACACCCCCGTAAAAACGGGGGTGTTTTGCAAGGCTAAGCTTTTGGCTTTTGCCTTTTTTGCAAGATTGACTTAGTAAGTCAATGTCTTGCTTAGCAACGGTAAGCTGTCAACTGTGGTAATGTTGGTTGTTACCTTGCTGTCTCTCCACTCAAGGTCACCTTGAGACATACCTACAGAAAGTGAATCAGTTGCTCCAGCTTCTGAGGTGTCCAAAGTAACGATGAATGTCTTTGAAGATCCAGCTGCTATCTCAACATCAGTGAAGTTAGCATCTGTTATTGCAGAATCACTAACTTGCACTCCTGTTGGATAGTTTGTTGTAGCAACTTGATTACCACTTGCTATTGAATCTTTGTAAACTGTCAAGGCTTTAGTATTTGTTGTTCCAAAGTTGACAGAATTCATTGCAAAGTTCATAAGTTTAACCGTTGCTGAGTAGTTTCCAACATTTGATGAGTTAGAAACTACAACTTTCATAACAACAGCTCCTGCTGCAGGACCAGCTGCTCCTGAAGGAGAGTCAGAAGCAAACGCAACAGATACTTTTGTAGCGTATACTGTCATTGTGTTTGCTGTCTGATCTGCATCTGGAGATGTTCCATAATCAAGAGATGCTCCTGTTATAGATGCTCCAGATGATGCTCCTTTTGCAGTTATTGACTCACTTCCGCCTCCTTTGTTTACAAGAAGAGCGATCTTATGAGTTGATCCTGCTGAAGCTCCATCATCGTATGATGTTACATCGGCCCTAACTGTCAATGTCTTTGAGCTATTTCTTGGGATTACAAGATTTAATCCTGAGAAATTAGCGTTTGCATAAGTTGATGTTGAATCTGTTCCAGACAACTGGACAGTTTGGCCAACTTGAACACCATCTACATAAAGCTTCAAGTTCTTAAGTGTTCCTGTTGCTCCTGAAGAAACTTGATCAGAAACTGTTATGTCAGAGATTATGATGTCCTCTGCGGCATTAGCTTCTAGCTTAAATGTTGCCAAAGCGACATCTGTTGATCCCATAACTAGCTGTTGAGCTATAGGAGTATCTGCTCCTGTTGTAACTGTCAAGTTACCACTTGAAGCTATGTAAGCTGTTTGCAAGTTTACTGCTGTTGTGTAACTTGCATCAGATGATGTGCTTACTCCTGTTGCTGTTACGCTGTTGACTTTTGCAACCGGTGACAAAGAGGTTCCTGTATCAGCAGCAGAACTCTTAATATCAGCAAATACATCTACAACAAACTGTTGTCCTGCATTTATCCTGATAGGAGATGCAGGTGTAAATGTATATGTTCCTGCTGTTGTATTAAGAGTTGCTATTGTTGAACCAATCTGATTTCCGTTGCTGTCTTTTAGCATCAAGTTTTGGAAGTTGTCTCCCAATTGTGTTGTTGCATCATCAGCAAGAGTTATCTGTGTTACATCAATAGCCTCTCCAGCTCCTGCAGTTATAACAAATGATCCAATCTTAACTCCAGAAGCATTAACTGTTCCTGTTGGATTTGAAGATGTTTTATCTCCAAATGCTGTGTTTTTAGCAACAGTAGCTGCTCCTGATTTAACTGTTACAGTTCTTGCTGTTTGATCAGTTGTGCTTATTGAGTTTAATGTTGATAATCCTTGAGCATTTCCTGATCCAGCAACTAAACTTACAGCTATTGTATTACCGTCTGATACAGTAGAATCTGTAGTATCAGCAACAATTGTTAAGTATTTTGTTGTTCCTGCAGGAACTTGGAATGTATTTCCAAATGTGAAGCTTACAGTAGCTGAATTGTTACATTGAAGTGTTGTTGCAGTTGATCCAACCTGTGAACCTTCAAGAAGAAGCTTTACGTTATCAATGTAAAGTCCTGTATTGCTTGAATTACATTTTACTGAAAGGTTGTCAACTTTTACAGACTCTCCTGATGCATAAAATCCAAACTTAGCCAATGTAACTCCTGTTGCAGAAGCAGGAATATTTCCTGTTGGTGAGTCTGTTGCAACACTAAGCGTCAATGTTCCGGCATCAACTGAAGTTGCTGATGTTGGTTTTACGATACCAAATGCTCCTGTTTGAGTATCCTTTGCCATTGTGACAAATACTCCATATCCTCTATCATAAACCACAACATCAGATGATCTTTGAATTGAGAAGTAAAAATTCCTTCCTGCTCCTCCATTCATATCACCCTTCAAAGAAACAATCTTTGTTTGACCTGAGTTAATCCTTATAGGATTTGATGAAAGGTCAAATATAACTGTGTTGTCAGAAGCAATAGCTTGAGCTGATCCAACCTGAACACCTCCAACCTCAAGCTTTAAATTTTGAATATCTGTTGGTGAGATTGTTCCAACCATTGTAAGCTTAATCTTTCTTACTTCCATATCTTGATTTCCAGAAATAAGGCTGAATCTCCACAACTCTTGGTTTGTTGCATCACCCTTCAAAGATGAAGGATTTGTTGTTTCATAAGCGTCAATGTAAAGGTATCCAAGATCAGACACCTGAGCTGTTGCCATCTTATTTCCCATAATTGGGAATGATCCTGAAACAGCAGCGCCGTCTGTTGTTACATCAGAAGCTGAAACAAGATCAAATCCTATTGTCTTTGATGCAGAAACAGGAGTTGACCCTCTTGCTAGGTCACCTTTTAAGGTGATTGTCTTTGTTGTTCCTTTTGGAACAGTAAACAATCCTGATGGATTTGTAAATGTTACAACTCTGTCGCTAAATGATGTGTATTCAGCAACCCTCATTTCTCCATCATAAAGGTATAGATTTCCAAGATCAGAGTCTGATGCTATACCTGTTCTTTTGAAGCTTACTGATGTAACTTTTACATCTCCATCATTTCCAGCAGCAAAATTTACCTTCAAGAAAGGAATCAAAGCTTGCGGATATTGGTTTGATGTGTCATCTGAAAGAATTGTATCCGCAACCGGATTGTCAGAAGCCACACTTACTGTAAGTCCGCTTCCAACAGGAGTTGTTCCCCCTTGTTGTCCTCCGTTGTTGTTATTGTTTTGTTGTCCTGGAAGACCTGAAGTAGCTGTTATTACATAACCTGTTGGATAATAATCTCTTTCTCTTTCGTTAACTATGAAGACTTGATCCCAGCTGAAACCATAAGCGTTAAATGCTGCTTCATCTTGAATGTGATATTTAACAGCTGTTGATCCTTCTTCTTTTAAGTAATACACTCTTGGATCTCCATCTGCTCTGTAAAGGTTAGAAGTTTCATACATGTCAATAACTGACTGTGGCACTATTTTTATAGCATCCCAACTCAAATGACCGTACATATTAAACACATCAGGATTGAATATGTGCCTCTTCCATCCAGCGTATTGGCCATGAGCTTTAGTATTTATAATATAAACCTCTGGCCTATCAGGAGCCTTTATAAGGCTACCTTCTTGTAGTATATCGTCACCAGCTGCGTTTGCTGATATTACTGTTGCAATACCAGACAAAACAACAGTTGTAACCAAAGCTAAAGCTATCGCAAGAAATTGCTTAAATTTCTCAGTAGCTTTACTTGATAATGCGTTCATATTAATTATTTTTTCGCAAACTTGTCTGCCAAAGGCAGATAAGTTTACTTAATTATGTTGCTTTACAAAGTAAATACTAATTAATGATTTATCCTCTCAATACAATTAGAATCGAGTTCCCCAAAAAAGGGATCGACCTAACTCTATGTATCAAACAAACTAATTAACCAAATTGACAAATTTTTTCAGAACAAGAGATCAGCTAACTCCAAGCTTTTTTCAGTGATAATGTTAGAAAACCTATTTTAGGAAACGAACTTACTTTTCTAAGAAATGGAAACGGAAATTAACAAGCAAAAGCTTTTAATCCCTTCCTTGGAAAATTTCCTAATGAAGTTTGCATCAGGAAATTTCCTAATCATTTCCTAACAACTTCCTAATATTTCCTAACACTGACTGCTTTCAAACCAAGACTCTTCCAAAACCTACTGTTGTTGCTATTAAATTTTCAAAGTTCTTTCCTTTTTTCAAACCGCTTAACCAGAACCCAGCAACAAATTTTTGAACCACTATCCGCTATGCGAAACAGCGATTCAAAAATTTATTGCCGAGAAAAAATTAAATACACAAAAAGAACCTCAAGCTTGCAAGTCTATTTTATCATCTTTTTAAAAGTATATCAATAGCCCAAAGCATTTACAAGCATTTTACCCAAAGCTACATAAATTATAGCAAATATAAAAACTTCTATCAACAAACGCAAACACATTATAAATTACAAACCCCACAAAAAAACATATTCAAATACAAAAGAAAAAAGCTTAAAAATAAACGATTTTTTAAAAGTTGTTTTCTTTCTAAAAAACTTTGCTGTTTTTTAAAATTTTTTTTGTGGATAACTTTGCAAGCAAATTTGCATTTTAAAATAAAAGTTCTTTAATAATTTTTTGCTAAATTTTGTTTGCAAAGTTATACACAAAAGTTAATTTTTATTTTTCAAAAAACAAAAACAAACAAAAATATAAAAAACTCAAAATTTTCAAAAAACAAAAAATTAAAATTGCAAAACTTAAATTTTAAAAAAGAACACTACCAAAAATTTTCTCAAAAAACAAAATATAAATTTTTTTCAAAAGCAAATGTAAAAAGCACATCACTTTTATCTAAATTTGAACCCCAACTTGAGAAATTAAATAGGAAATAATTAGGAAATGAATAGGAAATTATATGGAAATTATGCGGAAATAATTAGGAAATGAATAGGAAATTTAATTTCCTATTCATTTCCTAATTATTTCCTATTCATTTCCTATTCATTTCCATATAATTTCCGTTTAAATTTACTTAACTAAGTAGTAAAAAACAGATTGTCCTTTCCTGCTTGATCTTTTTAAGATATTTTTATCACACAAAATTTTAAGGTCTGTCCTTATGGTTCTTGGAGTTACTTTTGGAAAACTCATTGCTATATCTTTTGGCCTTATTTTAGCATCGGGGTTTCTTTTTAAAAGATCAATTATATCCTGCTGTCTTGGACTTAAATCATAAGTTTTGTTTTTTATTGTTTTGGTTTTTTTTATTGCTGAGTTTTGTTCTTTCTGCTCACTTTCTTCTTGTTGTTGTTTTTTAAACTCCTCTTCTTCTTTTTTTTTCTCAGTAACTTTATTTTCTTCTAAATCTTGAGAGGTTTCCAACCCCTGACTTTCATCTAATGTACTTTTTTTACTGTTATTTTTGTTTTGAATATTTCTTTGGTCTATTTTTGCCAACAGTTCAAATTTTATTTTTTTGTATTCATTTTTTAAAATTACAAAGTTTATCTCCTTTAACTTGGAAAGCCTCTGGGACAAAGAAAGCAAAGCTATCATTTTATCCAGATAATAGATAAGCTTGTTTTCTAATTTTTTATCTTCAAAGTTTGAAGAAGAAAAATAATATGTATAAAAAATTAAAATATTCTTTGCTGTTTTTTTAAGTTCCTCTTTTAAGAAGTTATCGCTCATAGAGGCATCAGAAACCTTCCAAACAGCAACAGTTACCTCAAGTACACTTCCCCATTTTTTGTTGTCTTCAAAATCAAGGTTATACATATATGGAAATTTCCTAATCTTATATTTGCCAGAAGTATATGCTATTTTCCCAAAAAAAGCAACACCCCATTTCCATATAATTTCCTATTCAAATTTTTTAGGAAATTATATGGAAATGGGGTGGAAATTTCCGGAAAGAATAAGTTAAAACGCAAATTCCTTTATAATGTCTGAAGAAACTGAAAATACAAAGCCGTCCAAACCTATAAAATTGATGCCAACTAAATTGCCAGAGTAATCAATCAAAGGAGTTCCTGAAATTAATCCAGCGTTTTCAACAATATTGGTTTCTAATATTCCATCATCTATTATTTTTATAATGCCTTTGTTTATAAAAAACTTATCTTCTGCAGTTCCTCTTTTTCTTCCTAACATAAAAACTTTTTTGCCGACTTTTGGAGAAGAAAAAGAAATTACGGGAAAGTTGCTTTCTTTGTCGTTAACTTTTAAAAGGACAAGCCCGTTTCCATTTCCTTCCTTTATAACTTCCGCTTCCAATTCATTTCCGTTTCTTTCCACAACTATTTCCGCTTCCGCATTAATTGCTTCCTTTCTTGTTACTATAAGCCCGTTAGATCCAATTATAACTCCACTTCCGGAAGATAAAAATAAATTTCCGCTTTTTGATTTAACATATACGGTATATTTTTTTGCTTCCTCTATTATATTATCTAAAATTTCCTCTTCTTGAACAAATAATTTTTCGGTTTTGTTTACTATTATAGTTTGGTTAACAGCTTTTTGCGCTGTTTTGACTCCAAACTCCGCAAGCTTTGGCACAACAAAAAAAGTAAAAAAAACACCTGATAACCCACCTACAAAAAATATTACAAGAAAATCCACCGCTTTGTACTTTTTCATAATTTATGATGTTTTTTAATTATTAAATTAAAATAAGCTTAACTATAGTAAAAATAAAAGCCAAAATCAATAGGAAAAACAATATTGAAAAATAAGCCGCTTTTTTAGTTAAAGATCCGGCAAAATATCTTATTGTTACATCCCAAATTAAATAATAAACCAAAAACAACATAAAACCAGCTGTTACAAAATTAAATGGAAATTTAATGATGATCCAGAAAAATTCTGCCAAGATCAACCCGGTCAAAAAAGAAAAAACAAAAAGCCTGAATTTATCCTCAAACCTTAATCTTAATACCCCTGCTATGGAAGAATAAAACATAAAAAAAACAAGCAAAAAAGAAAAAAAGCTCGCCGACAACTTATCTATTTTTTCTAAAAATTCCACAGCAAACAAAAATGATGATATAACAAAAAATTCAAAAAAAGACAGAATAATCAAAAAAGATTTATTTACTCTTTTAGAAAACAAAATATAAACAACTGCCGAAGCTATGGCAGTTGTTATATGTTTGAGCGTAGGATTGCTTATTATTTGTAAAAGCAAATAAGCAGAAAAAGGGACTAATAAAGTTATAAAAGTTAAATTTGCTTTTTTGGTAAAAAACCAACTAAAAAACAATAAAACCAAAAGAAAAGATAAAAACAAAATCCAAGAAAAATAATCTTTTAAAACGAAATATTCTAACGAAGCAAAAACAATAGCCGCTACAAAAAAACTTTTTAACATTTTAGTTAGATTACTTTATCTTAAGTTCAATATTACCATCTTTTGCGTCAATAGTCACACTCTTACCATCCGATAAAGTTCCTTCTATTATCTTTTTTGATAAAGCATCAAGTATATGCTTTTGGATAAGCCTTTTGAGCGGTCTTGCCCCATAATGCAAGTCTGTACATTTTTCTATTAGGAAGCTTTTTGCTTTTTTTGTTACTTTTATCTTTATTTTCTTTTCTTTTAAGTTTTCCGATAGCTTTTCTAATTGGATATCTATGATTTGCTCCAAGACTTCTTTGCTTAAAGGATTGAATATTATTATTTCATCTATTCTGTTTAAAAACTCTGGCTTGAAAGTCTCTTTAAGAGAGTCTTGGACTTTTCTTATTATTTCTTCATGTTTTTGTTTGTTGCTTTTTTCTTCTCCATTTGCAAATCCAAGATCGCTTATTTTAAGAAGTGATTCTGATCCTACATTTGAAGTCATTATTATAATAGTATTTTTGAAGTTAACCTTTCTTCCTTTTGAATCTGTTAACATGCCTTCATCCAAAATCTGCAAAAGCATATTGAAGACTTCCGGATGAGCTTTTTCTATTTCATCAAACAAAACTACACTGTAAGGTTTTCTTCTTATTTGCTCTGTTAGTTGTCCTCCTTCTTCATACCCAACATATCCAGGAGGAGACCCTATCATTTTGGAAACGGAATGCTTTTCCATATACTCTGACATGTCAATCCTTACTATGGCAGACTCTGACTGGAACATAAACTCGGCAATTGCTTTTGCAAGTTCAGTTTTTCCAACTCCGGTAGGACCCAAAAACATAAAAGATCCTATTGGCTTGTTTTTATCAGAAATTCCAGCTCTTGACCTTCTTATAGCGTTTGCTATCGCTTCAATTGCCTTGTCTTGGCCAACAACTCTTTTTTTAAGCTCCTCTTCCATTTTAAGAAGCCTTTTTGTTTCCTCTTGAAGCATTTTTGATACAGGAATGCCTGTCCATTTTGCAACTATTTTTGCAATGTCTTCCTCTGAAATTTCCTCTTTTAATATTCTTCTGTTTCCCTGCACTTTTTGAAGCTTTTCCTCTTGAATGGAAATTTCCTTTTCAATTTCCGGAAGTTTTCCATATCTTATTTCCGCTACTGCTTGTAAATTTCCTCTTTTTTCTTCCATTTCCGCTTCCTGTCTTAGCCTGTCAATTTCCTTTTTCAATTTCCTTATCTTTGATATTATTTCCTTTTCCGTTTCCCATTGTATTTGCAAATTAGATGACTTCTCTTTAAGTTCTGCAAGACTTCTTTTTATGTGCTTTAATCTTTCTTTTGAATCCTCGTCGTTTTCTTTTTGCAAAGCAGTTTTTTCAATCTCAAGCTTCATTATCTGCCTTTTTAAAGAGTCAAGCTCTTGCGGCATTGAATCTATTTCCATTCTTAACTCTGCGGCCGCCTCATCCATTAAGTCTATTGCTTTGTCCGGAAGATACCTGTCTGTTATATATCTTGCAGATAGCTTTGCTGCCGCTACAATAGCAGAATCTGTAATACGCACTCCGTGATGAACTTCGTATTTTTCTTTTATTCCGCGCAAGATTGAAATGGTATCTTCCACGCTTGGCTCCTGTACCAAAACAGGCTGAAACCTTCTTTCAAGCGCTTGGTCTTTTTCTATATACTTTTGGTATTCTTTTAAAGTGGTTGCTCCAATGGTATGCAACTCGCCTCTTGCAAGAGCTGGTTTTAGCATATTTGATGCATCCATAGACCCCTCAACTGCTCCTGCGCCAACTATAGTATGCAACTCATCTATAAACAAGATTATTTTCCCTCCGTAGTTTTTTATCTCTTTTAAAACAGCTTTTAGCCTGTCTTCAAATTCTCCCCTGTATTTTGTTCCGGCAATCAAAGCTCCAAGATCCAAAGATACCAGCTCACTGTCTTTTAAGGATTCCGGAACATCGCCTTTTGCTATTCTTTGAGCAAGCCCTTCAACTATAGCAGTTTTTCCTGTTCCTGGCTCCCCTATTAAAACAGGATTGTTTTTTGTCCTTCTTGAAAGCACCTGTATTACCCTTCTTATCTCATTGTCTCTTCCTATTACAGGGTCAAGCTTGTTTTCTTTTGCTAATTTAGTTAAATTGACTGTGTATTTTTCCAATGCTTGATATTTTGCTTCCGGATCAGGATCGGTTATATTATGAGCTCCTCTTACTTTTGCAAGTTCTTTTAGTATTTCATCTTTGTTTATAGCAAAGCTTTCCAGAACATCTCTTGCTTCAGACTCAACCTCAAAGATAGCCAAAAACAAGTGCTCACAAGATATAAATTCATCATGCAAAGCTTTTGCTGTCTGAACCGATTTATCAAGCACTTTTGCCAAACTTTCTGTAACGTTTATCCTCCCCAAAGACATACTGTATTGACTGTGCTTTGGCAAAGAATTTATCCTTATCATAACAGATCTTAAAAGCGCTTTTATATCAACATCTAATTTTTTAAGCACGCTCAAAACGGCAGACTCATCTTGGCTTGCCAAAGCATAAAGTAAATGCAAAACATCTATTTGAGGGTTGTAATTTGAAAGCGCAATTTCTTGAGCTTTCATTAAAGCTTCTTGAGCTTTGGTTGTAAAGTTATTAAATTGCATAGTTTTTAAAATAATTATCTTTATAACCTTAAAATAACAAATTAGCACTCTAAAGTCAAGAGTGCTAATTGCACGGTATTCGGTTTTTTATTATTATATGAGTATTCTTTTTATTAGCGGGTTTATTCTGGTTACAATTTCATAGTTTATTGTATCTGCAAGATCTGCCACACTTTCTGCTGTTTGAGGCTCCTCCCCTAACAAAACTACCTCCTTTTGCGGTTTTGCTTCTTTTATTTGAGTTACGTCTAAAACTATCATATCCATAGATACCCTTCCTAGAACTTTTGCCTCTTTTTTTTCTATCAAAACTTTTCCAATACTTGATAAAGATCTTGGATATCCGTGCCAATATCCAACAGGCACAACAGCAATCAAACTATCTTTTTTTAATGTCTCTGTAAGATCGTATCCTATTTTACTTCCTTTTGGCAGTTTTTTTACTTCTGATATTATGCTTTTCCATTTCAATACAGGCTTTATTTTAAAACTGTCTTTTGCATATTCTTTAACTTGCTTTGATGGCCAGAGACCATACATTCCTATGCCAACTCTCACCATATCAAAAAACAGCTTATCTGATATCATAACACCAGAAGTTGCAGAAGCATGGATTATTGGCTTTTTGGGTAAAAAATCAAAAGCTGATATCCATTTTTTAAAAACATCAACTTGCCTGTTTGTATAATCAAAAAATGACGGATTTTTTGCCGCCGCAAAATGGGTATATAACCCTTCAACGGTAAAATTTTTCCTGTTTTTCACTAAATTTACAACTTTTTTTATGTCACCCTCACAAAACCCTTGCCTTCCCATTCCTGTGTCCACTTTTATATGAATTTTTATATTTTTTATTTTTTCATTTTTTATAACACTTTCAAAAGATGAAAAATTTGACACTGTAATGCTTATGCTGTTTTTTTCTGCCTCATAAAGCCTGCTTTTAAGAGTATGGCCAAAAACCAATATGGGAGCTTTTATTCCTTCTTTTTTTAATTTAAGACCTTCAACAACAGAATCAACTCCAAGCCAATCTACACCAGATGCTACAGCCTCTTTTGAAAACAAAACAAGCCCATGCCCGTAGGCATTGGACTTGACAACTGCCATTAATTTGCACTCTTTTGGAATTTTGCTTAAAAAAACATTTACATTATTTTTTATAGCGTTTCTGTCTATTTCCACCCAAGTCCTTAAAGTTTCTTTTTCGCTTTTTTTCAAAGCCATAAGCTTAAAACAAAGAATAATTACTTTCCTCTTGTCCACCAAAAGAAGAAAGTTCGCTTAATTTTTGGCCTGTTTTTTCTTCTGGGCTGTTTGAATATTTTTCTTCTCTGTTTTTAAAATCAATGTTGTACTCATCCCAATAAACTGGAACTTTTAGTTTTTCTTTTGTTTGTTTTTGAAAATAATAGAGCTCCTTGTGTTTTCTTCCATAGTCAAATATTTCTTTTGTTATTTTAACATCGTCTTTGCAGTACTCTTTTAACTCTTTCATTTTTCCTTCTCTGAAATATCTTATAGCATCAAGACCATAACCGCTCTTTTTTATACCCAAAGTTGCCTCAGCTATAGCGTCCAAAGAAAGCCTGTGTCCCAAAACATTTGCAATATCTTCCATTATGTCGCAAGAAGGAACTTTGCTTAAATCAACTTCTTTTAAGTAAGGCTGAAGAACCAAATAATCAAAATATTTTGTATTAAACCCAATGACCAAAGCTGAATCTTTTATCATTTCTTCTAAAATATGTATGTCCTTCTCTTCTATCATGAAAAACTTATCATTTTTGTAAGAATAAACTCCCGCCACTGATACTTTCAAAAGATGCGGATAGGCTCTACCTCCCACATCGGAAAACTCATTTTGTGTTTCCAAGTCCAACACTAAATAATCTTTCATTTTATTTTATTTTATTTAACTAATTTTGCTTTACCGCAAAAAATATTATTTGTATTTTTTCTTTATTTGTACTATCTTGTTTTCTATTTTTTCTATATACTCCTTGCACTGCTTTGCAATTTTAAGCCCTTCTTCAAACTTTTTAAGCCCTTCGTCCAAAGAAAGCCCCCCAGATTCAAACTCTTCTGCTATTTTTTGAAGCTCTTTGTATGATTTTGCAAAATCAAAATCTTTTTTTTCGGTTTTTTTTGCCATATTATTTTTTAATATTTAAAACTTCTGAACTAAAGCCCCCTTTTGCTAAAGTTACATCAACCTTATCTCCTTTTTTTAATGCCAAATGACTGGATACAACCTTACCTTTTAACTTTACTATGCTGTAACCTCTTTTTAAAACCTCTTTTGGGCTTAAACTTAAAAGAAGCCTAAGATATGCATCAATTTCAGACTTTTGTATTATAATCTTTTCTTTTATAATTTTCAAATTTTGGATTTTTAGACTTTCTATGTTTTCTTTGTAACGCTTTATACCTGCTTCAAACAATTTAAATTCTGATAAAAATTTAAAATATATATTTTTAAACTCGCTCACTTTACCTGATAAAAACCCTTCCAGCAAAAATACAAAATCATTTACACTCTTTTTTTTCTCAGACAACAAAAAATCCAACAAAGACTCTATCTTGTAAGTATAGCTTTTTATCTGATGCAAAACATCTTCTTTTTGCGGAGAAATAAGCTCAGCAGCGTTTGAAGGAGTTGATGCTCGCAGGTCTGCCACCATATCGGCTATTGTTGTGTCTTGCTCATGCCCCACACCGCAAACCACGGGAACACAAGATCCAAAAATAGCATAAGCAACCTCACGAGAATTAAAAGACTTTAAATCCTCCAAAGATCCTCCACCTCTTGTAAGAACTATAAGGTCAAGACCAAGCCTTTTTTGGTTTTGGTTAAAATATTCAAATGCTTCTTGTATCTCAAAAACAGAATTTTCCCCTTGAACAGAAACATCATAAAGGTAAAGTTCCATTCCGCCAAACCTCTCTGAAAGAACTTTTACAAAATCTTTATAAGCGGCGGATTCTTTTGATGCTATTATTCCTATTTTTTTGGGGAAATCTGGTATTTTCCTTTTTCTTTCTTCAGAAAAAAGCCCTTCCTTTTGAAGCTCAGCTTTTAAAAGCTCAAATGCCCTTTTTAATGCTCCCTCACCTGATGCTTCAACCCAAGCGACATTTAAAGAAAATCTGCCAGATTTTGCATGTATTTTGGGAGTTCCATAAAGCCGAACCTGCATTCCGTCCTCCAGCGGAGTTTTTAGCTGAAAAACAGTAGAAAAACAATCCAAAACAGAGTTTTCGTCTTTTACCTTAAAAAATATCCATTTTCCTTGGCTGACTTTGTATTCTGATATCTCTCCTTCCAAAACAGCCGAAAAACCAGAAAGCCCCTCATTTAAAATTTCAATATATTCTGTTGGAGTAAATATTTTGTACTGCATAAATTAAGATTATCATAATTTGGAGAAAAAGAAAAAACCGCCTCAAGCTTTTTGCTTTTGGCGGTAAATGCGAAGATTAATTATTTATTATCCTTGCCAGCAATAGGTAAAACAAAGCTAAACTCAAATGCATATTCTCTTCCATCGATACAGACAAAACTATCTTCTGCATCTGTATCAATGTATGATATTTTTTCCCAGCCACCGCAGGTTTCCGCTGCTTTTCTCAGTTTGTCTGCGGCGATATCATCATCAGCGATGATAATACCTGACAAAAAAACAAAAATAGCCCCAACAAAAAAACCAAATACAAAATCTTCTTTGAGCATTATATTTTCCCCCTCAAAAGAACACAAAATATAAATAACACATAAAAAAAATAAAAGTCAATACTAGCATAAAAAAGTTATTCAACCAAAAAGAAAAAACAGTCAAAAGCTTGAGATGGTTTTTTAACTAATTTGACGCTCGTCAAATTAGTTAAGTAGAGTTTTATTTTTTATACCTTTCTAGAAACTCTTTTTTAAATTCTGCAAAATTACCTTGTTCTATTGATCTTCTGATATTTTCCATAAGTTCCATCATAAAGTAAAGGTTGTGTATTGAAGAAAGCCGATGCGCCAGCATCTCGCCCGATCTGTGCAGGTGATGCAAATACGCTTTTGTATAGTTTTTGCAGGTGTAGCATTCACAGTCCTTTACCACCTTTTCAAATTTTTCTTTATTTGTTGTTTTTTTGATATTATACTTTCCCTCTTTGGTAAAAAGCACCCCATGCCTTGCAAGGCGTGTTGGAAGCACGCAGTCAAAAAGATCAACTCCTCTTTGCACCCCCTCAAATATGTCTTCCACCTCGCCTATGCCAAGCATGTGCCTTGGTTTTTCTTCCGGCAAAATTTTGTTTACCAGCTCCACCACCTCTTTCATGTCATCCTTATCAAAAGACCCGCCGATACCAAAGCCCTCAAAAGGAAGTGACGCAATATATTTTGCGCTTTCCTCTCTCAGGTCTTTGTATCTTCCTCCCTGCACTATTCCAAAAAGTGCTTGATCATCTCTTGTACGTGCATCCAAGCATCTTTTTGCCCACTTGTGGGTTCTTGCCACCGCTTTTTTCATGTATTCTTTTTGAGCAAGCGGAGAAGTACACTCGTCAAAAGCAAATATCATATCCGCTCCCAATTTCTCCTGTATAGTTATTGAGCTTTCCGGTGTAAATCTATGGGTTGACCCGTCAATGTGGGATTTGAAAGTTACTCCGTTATCGTCTATTTTTACCAAAGACGAATGCTCAGAAAAGTTTTCTTCTTTGCCTTCAAGTTCTGCTTCTGTTGGAGCTTCTTTTGCGACTTTGCTTACCCCTTTTTTGTAAGCAAAACCCAAAGAAAAAACTTGAAATCCTCCTGAGTCTGTCATGGTTGGTCCTTGCCAGTTCATAAATTTGCCAAGACCTCCAGCGCTTGCCACCACATCTTCTCCGGGCTGTAAATAAAGATGGTAAGTATTTCCCAAAACAACTTGCGCACCCAAAATATGTAAATCCTCCGGGCTTAACCCTTTTACGGAAGCCAAAGTTCCCACAGCAACAAAAGCCGGAGTTTTTATTTCTCCATGGGGAGTTTTTAAAATTCCTGTCCTTCCTAAATTTTTGGGTATCGTATTTTTTATATCAAACTTTATTGGATAAAAATTTTTCATAAAATCCACAAATGCAAAGGCCCGCAAGCAAACTGCTTTTGCGGACCTTCAATGACTTAAAATATATCTTTGCCATCCTTCATTCTGATGGATGTCATATACCAATTCCTTTTGTCTTTTATATCCTTCTCTTCCCTTTTTTCCCTTTTGTGGTGAAAGCATTGGTTTGTTTTGTTATAGGAGCTTAGTGGCTTCCCGCACTTCACACATTTTTTTGAACTCATTTTGTCCTCCATTGAAAAGATCAACCCTTTTATTTAACATTTAAAACAACAAAAAGTCAATATTTATTTTTGTAAATCCCTGAAACCTTTCATTATGCTTATGTCTTTTTTCACTTTATCATGCTGAGTTTCAAGTATTCCATTTATGTTTTTTAATCTCTCATCTTGCACCAAACTCAAAAACGCTTCTTTGCCTATGTATCCGTCTCCTATGTGCTCATGTCTGTCTTTTTTTGCTCCCAGTTCAACTTTTGAATCGTTTAAATGAAAAAGCTTTAAATGTTTAATACCTACAATTTTATCAAACTCGTCAAATACCTTTTTGAAACTTTCTTTTGTTCTTATATCATATCCAGAAGCAAACATATGCGCAGTATCCAAGCATACCCCAACACTGTATCCTGAAAGCTCCTCTAAAAAGTAAGCCAACTCTTCAAACCTACACCCCACAATATTGCCTGCTCCGGCGGATATTTCAAGCAAAAGCTGAGCTGAAAAATCACCATCAAGCACCTTTTTTAAAGCATCTACCACCATCAGAGGCCCTTCAAGCTCGGTATCAACATCCTTGTAAGAGCCAAGATGTGTCATTACATATTTAACTTTTAACTTAGATGCTCTTTTCAGCTCTTCTTGTATTACTTTTATTGAACCGTATCTTATCCTGTTGTTTGTGGACGCTAAATTTATTATATAAGGAGTGTGTATATAAGCTTCTTTTTGCTTATATTTTTGCATATTTTCCAAAAAAAGCTCTGCGGTTTTGTCTGAAATTTCCGGAGCAGAAAAAGATTGGGGAGATCTTGAAAATATTTGAAATACTTCACAGCCAAGTTCGCTTGCCCTTTTGGGAGAATTTTCTATTCCTCCTGCTATTGATACATGCGCGCCAAAAAGCATTATTTATAAATTTCTTTTAGTTTATTTATTATGTATTCCTCAAACTCCGGATGAGATTTAAAAATGTTTGTCCCATGTTCTGCATCTTCAAATATCTGCAGATCTTTTTTTGCTTCTTTAATTTCAAAAAGTTTTTTTACCGTTTCTCTTGAATAGCTGTCTTTATCTCCACCAGAAGCAAATAAGACAAACTGATCGTCTGAAAGTTTTTTTATTTTATCTTCTGTTGTTACTCCCCTATAGTCAAGCCCGGGGGAAAGTAAAACAGAAGCTTTAATTTCTGGGTTTTCTGACTGATACCACAAAGCTAGATTTGCTCCAATTGACGCCCCAACAAGAGAAATGTCTTGCTTTAAAATACCTTTGCTTTCAAAAAAATCAACAGAAGCTTCAACATCAAATATTTTTTCTTGTTGTTCTTTGTCTGTAAAACTTTTATAATCTATCTCTTGATCATTTTTTTGTAAAGATTTGCCATGCCCTCTTAAATCTATAGCCAGTGATTGAAATCCAGCATCTTTTAGCTTTTTTTGAAATTCATACCAAGACTTTCTATCGGCTGGCATCATGTGCAACAAAACAACAGCTGGGTCTTTTGGATTGCCTGTTTGAAAATAGCTTCCGTAAAGCTTTACTCCATCTTTTGTTGTCAGCACAACTTCATTTTCCATAAAAATAAAACTTATTATTTAATTATATCATCAAAAACATAGCCAGTCCAAACTTTTCAAAGAAAAGTCGCCATGCTTTATGCCAAAATTTAAAAGCTTTTAAATTTTGGCATAAAAAGCTTATTCTACGGTAACACTTTTTGCTAAGTTTCTTGGCTTGTCTATATCTTTTTTCAAATACTTTGCCACAAAGTAAGCAAAAAGCTGAAAAACAACGACAGAAAGTATCGGAGAGATGATTTCAGAAGACTTTGGAATATATACAACATCATCTGCAAATTTTACTATCTTTTTATCTCCTTGGGTTGCTATTGCTATTACTTTTCCGTTTCTTGCCTTTATCTCTTCAATGTTTGAAAGCATTTTATCATAAGCTGATCCTTTAGTTGCAACACAAAAGCTTGGAAAATTTTTGTCTATTAAAGCCAAAGGACCATGCTTTAACTCACCTCCTGCATATCCTTCTGCGTGAATGTATGATATTTCTTTTAACTTCAAAGCGCCTTCTGAAGCTATTGGAAAATTATACTTTCTTCCAAGATACATAAAGCTTTTGTATTTTGAATATTTTTTGGCAATATTTTCTATTTGCTTTTGCTGTCCCAAAACTTGCCCCACTTTTGCATAAAGATTTTCTATTTCGGATATTATTTCCCTGCCCTTGTCTTGCCCCATTGTATTTTTTCTTGCAAAAAATATTGCCAAAAGCAAAAGCACTGTAGCTTGAGAAATAAATGCTTTTGTTGAAGCTACGCTTATTTCCGGACCTGCTCTGTTGTATATGCCAATATCAGTTTCTCTTGCTATGGAAGATCCAACAACATTTACAATTCCCAAAGTCAAAGCCCCTTTCCTTTTTGCTTCCAAAACAGCCCCCAGAGTATCTGCTGTTTCTCCAGATTGAGAGATTGCAACAACCAGATCATTTTTCCCTAAAACAACATTTCTGGTTTTAAATTCTGAGGCAAGTTCAACATCGGTATGCATACAAGCAAGCTCTTCAAACCAGTATTTTGCCAAAAGCCCGGCATAATAAGAAGTTCCACAAGCAACTATTATTATTCTTTTTGTTTCCTTTAACTTTTCCTGCGCATCATCTAAACCTCCAAATTTAACAGTTCCTTCTTCTTGCACTATTCTTCCTCTTATTGCGTTTTTTATAACTTCTGGCGCTTCAAATATCTCTTTTTTCATAAAAGTATCAAAATTTCCTTTCTCTGCTTGTTTGTAAGAAAGATCAACTTTATGAACTTTTTTTCCTATTGCTTCGTTTTTGAAATTGCTTATTCTTATCTCGTTGTTTTCACAAACTGCAATTTCATCATCTGATATGTAAATAATATTGTTTGTTCTTCCCAAAATTGCAGAAATATCAGAAGCGATTATGTACTCGTCTTTCCCTACCCCAATAACAATCGGGCTTGATTTTCTGGCTATTAAAATTTTTTCTTTGTCGTCTTTACAAACAGCAAGTACTCCGTATGCTCCCCTTACCCTTGCTATTGCATTTTTGAACGCCGCCTCAAAGTTATGGTATCTTTTAAACTCTTCCTCTATTAAATGGGCAAAAACTTCAGAATCTGTTTGAGAAGAAAACTTATGCCCATTTTTTTGAAGTTCTTGTTTTAGTTCTTTGTAATTTTCTATTATTCCGTTGTGAACTATATAAAAATTTTTATTGCATCCTGTATGAGGGTGGGCATTTGCTTTGTTTGGTTTGCCGTGAGTTGCCCATCTTGTATGGGCTATTCCTATATTTCCAGAAAAGTCTTTTTTTGCAATTTCCTTCTCAAGATCATCAACTCTTCCTGCAACTTTTGCTAAATTAGCGCTTTTGCCAAGCACCAAAACCCCAGCAGAATCATATCCTCTGTACTCTAGCCTCCTTAGCCCATCAAGCAATATTGGAAGCGCGTCTTTTTTTCCTATATATCCTACTATCCCACACATAAAAAACTACACATTAATTTCAACTATCTTTGTTTTTGAACTATGCCCTGCTTTTATATTTACCAAACTTTTTGAAATATTAAAATACTCTGCCAAAGATGCAATAACAGCTTTATTTGCTTTGCCGTCTTTTGCCTGTGCTTTTGTTCTTATTTCAAATCCGCCATCTTGTAGCTTTGTTATTTTTTCTTCTTTTGAGTTTGGATAAACTTTTACAAAAACTTTCATGTGTTTAACGCTTTTTTTAAACTTTTTATCTGGTTTTTTGCTGTTTTTTCTCCTTCTTTTATTATCTCTTTTGCCCGTAAAAATTGACTCAAGCCAAACCTCCCAACTTTTGGAATAAAAACAAAATCAGCATATTTTGCATTTGAGTTGGCAAGATAGTATTTTAATATGTTTATTGAGCTGTCGGCTATTTGAGTAAATCCAAATTGATTACTTTTGTTTAAAGTTTTGTAATCTCCGTCTAAATTTACAGCAATAACAAAATCTGCTCCCATATTTTTGACAACCTCAACAGGTATTGGCATACAAAGCCCTCCATCAGAAAGAATTTTTCCTTTTAATTTAACAGGCCTAAAAATTAACGGAAAAGATATACTTGCCCTTACAGCAGATGCTACATTGCCTTTTTTTAAAACAACAGGCTTTCCAGTTTTTAAGTTGGTAGCAACCGCAGAAAATGGAATTTTTAAATCAGAAAATTTTGTATTTTTTCCAATAAAGTTTTTTATATATTTTTTTACCTTATCCCCGTTTAAAATACCTTGATGAATTGAAGGATCTATCAAAGATACGACTTTTTTCCAGTTTGTTTGAAGGGCAAGATTTTCAATCTCTTTGGCATTTTCCGAATATGCATAAAAAGCGCCTATCATAGCTCCAATGCTTGTTCCTGCTATATAGTCTATTTTTATTCCATTTTCCTCAAACACCTTTAAAATACCAATGTGAGAAAGCCCTCTTGCCCCTCCTCCTCCAAGCGCAAGCCCTATTTTTAATTTTTTGTTTGTTTTTTTCATAATAACTTTATTTATCAAGAAGCAAAAAAGCAGAAGATACAACTGCGGCTGTTTCTGCTTTTAGCGTTCTTTTACCCAAAGATAAAACAAAAAAACCATTTTCTTTTGCAAAATTTATTTCATTTTCAGAAAAACCTCCTTCCGGACCAACAAATATATTTATCTTTTTTACCTTTTGAAATTCTTTGTTTTTTAATATAAAGTTATGTAAATTTTCATTTTCTCCAAAATTATGGAAAATTAAATTTAAAGCACTATTTTGCTCGCATTTTTTTATTGCCTTTTTAAAGGCTAAAACATCAAAAAGCTCAGGAATTTTTCCTCTTTGAGACTGCTCTGCCGCTTCTTTTAAAATTGTTTCTGCTCTTTTTTTGTTAAAAGAAAGCTTAACTGAATGTTCAGACAAAATAGGACAAAAAGCAGAAACGCCAACCTCAGTGCATTTTTCAAAAACAAATTCAATTTTATTTTTTTTGATTATACTCTGATACAAAACAACTTCAATTTCCGGTTCATTTTCATTTTTACATTTTTTAAGCACATCAAGCAAAAGCAACTTTTTGTTTGCCTGCCTTATTTGGCATTCATATTCAAACCCTGTGTTGTCTAAAATAACTATTCTGTCTTCTTTTTTCTTTCTTAGAACTTTTGTTATTTGAAAAATGCAACCAACATCAAAAACCAATACTTCTTTTTGCTCATCTTTTATTTTTTGATTTAAAAAAAACCTCTCTGTCATAAATATTAGCCTCTAATAAATAAAAATATTAAATAAGTAAAATACATCAAAACAAACAAAAACCCGTGTCTTCTTTTTATTTTATGTTCTTCTTTGAACGCTACAAAATAAGACAACACAAAAGTAACAAATATCAAAAATAATATGTCAACATTTAATTTTGTGTCCAAAGACACTGGATAAACAAGAGAGCTTATTCCCAAAACAGCAAATATATTAAAGATATTTGATCCTATAACATTGCCAACTGCAATATCAACATTTTTTTTGTATGCGGCGGCAAAAGAAGTTGCCAACTCAGGAAGTGATGTTCCCAAAGCAAGCAAAGTCAAACCAACAAACCCCTCAGAAAATCCAAAATTATTTGCAATAAGCAAAGCTCCATTAACTATCCACTTTCCGCCAACAATAAGCCCAACAAGCCCAAGCAAAAAAGCTCCCACCGCTTTTGGAGTTTTATAAACATGTATATCTTCTATGTTTTCTGCCGCTCCCATCTTGTATGATGAGAACATAAAATACATAAACAAAACCAAAAAAAGCAACAAAATTATTCCGTCTGATCTTGCTATAACATTTTGTTGTCCGCCAAAAAAAACATCATTTGCCAAAATTAAAACAGCCAAAACAGCAATTATATTTAATTTCATCTCTCTCCAAACAGCCTTTTTTATAACTCTTATCGGATATATTAAAGCGGTAAACCCTAAAATTAAAAGTATATTTGATATATTGCTTCCAACAATATTTCCCAAAACCAAGTCAGAGCTTTTTTTAATGCTTGATATAACATTTACAACAAGCTCAGGAGCAGAAGTTCCAAATGCCACTATGGTAAGCCCAATGACTACTTCTGAAACTCCAAAACGCTTTGCCAAAGAAGAGGCTCCATCAACAAGCAAAGAAGCCCCTTTTGCAAGAATATAAAAACCAAAAACAAATAAAATATAATCCAACATAAAACAATAATAACAAATTTATTAAATAAAAAAAATCCCGGCCATTACAGCCGGGAGAATGTCTGATATTAACTTCCATGTTAGGCGACCCTGAGGAGCGGGGATACAGACTCCCAAAGCCATTTTTATGGTAGCTTTTTTTAAAAAAATAGTCAAATAAATATCCACAAAAACTATGGGTTTTCAGATAAAAATTCGTTTATGATAAGTTCGCATTCTTTTGCATTTTCTGCTTTCATTAGTTTTATTCTTAGTTCTTTTGCTTTTGAAAAACCATGCGAATACCAAGCAAGGTGCTTTCTTATATTGTAAAACTTCCTATTTTTGAATATTTCTTCAAATTTTTTTGCATGTTCAACCGCAATTTTTAGCTTTTCTTTAACCTTCGGCTCTTTGTCAGAAAATACCCATGGATTTCCAAACGCGGCTCTGCCTATCAAAACTCCATCTACTCCATATTCTTTTGCTTTTTTTTCTGCTTCTTTTTTGCTTTTTACATCTCCGTTGCCCAAAACTAAAGTGCCTGTTTTTTTAATGACCTCTGCTGCTTTTGCTATTGCTTCCCAATCTGCACTACCTGTATACATCTGCTTGAGCGTCCTTCCATGTATAGAAATGTTTGCCGGCTTAGCATCAAGTAAATGTTTTACCCAATCTACTATAACGACTTTATCATAACCTATTCTTGTTTTCACAGAAACCGGTACTTCTCTTCTATCCTTTCCGAACTTAGCGGTCGGACCGCTAAGTAAATTTAAAATGTTGTCTGGCAGACCAAAACTTTTTAAGCTTCTTCCTTCTGTCCACTCTTTTATCCCTTTTTTAGTTTTTAAAATAATTTCTTTTGCAAGCTTTGGATTTAATATCAATGCCGCCCCACCCCCTTTTTTTGCTACATTTTTATCTGGACATCCCATATTTATATCTATACCGTCAAAACCAAGCTCGCATAGAAGCGGAGCAACTTTAAAAAACGCCTCTGGGCTGGACCCAAAAATTTGAGCTACTATAGGCCTTTCAATTTCAGAATATAAAAAATCCAAAAGCAAAGTATCAGCGCCAAAAGACAAGCCTTCTGCAGAAACAAACTCGGTAAATATTACATCAGGCTTTGCATATTTTGCCACCATAAAACGAAAAGCGGCGTCTGTAACGCCATCCATTGGAGATAAACCTATTATTGGCTTTTTTAGTTTATGCCAAAAATTATCCATAAAATCTTTTTTTTGTATATTTTTCAGCTTGAAGCATTATATCGTCTTTTACTTTGTTTGGGTTTCCAACTTGCTTGAAAATAAAATTTTGATTTTCACTTGCTGTTCTTACAGTAACATCTCCATAATCTATTATAGTAGGCAAAACTCCATGAATATCAACGCTTATCTCTTGTATTTTTGACAGCTCAAACTCAGACAATACCCTTGAAAACAAACTTTTTTGCTCTATTGTTATCACTCTTTTGTCTGTTAAAATCCATATATCCAAATAATAATCTGCCAAGTATATAAAAGCCGCTATCCAAAAAATATGCAAAAAAACAAACATAAAAAACAAAACAATAGGAACAAACAAAGCATCAGATAAAACAAAATAAATCAAAAACCAAGCCGCAAACATAATTAAAACTGAAAAAATCACCAAAGGAGCAAGCTCTAAAAATATTATAAATTTATGCCTTCTGTAAACAGATATTAACTTTTCATCTTTTTTTATGGATATCATCTTAAATTTATATTAAAAGGATCTATTATTTGGTTTTGTTCTATTTTTTGCCCTGCTTCTTTGATAAAATACTTTGCTATTTTTTCTGTATCTATAGAAAAAAACAGCCAAAACTCCAAAATAAAAAAAAGCAAAGACCCAACAACAAAAACGCTCACCAATAAACGATGATGCTCTTTTTCCATCCTGAAGCGCACAAAATGATAAATCAAAACAACGCTAGCCAAAACAAATACAAAAAGTATTACAAAAAACAATAAAAATAAAATCAATTTCATAAAAGTAAATTAAGTCCTGTATTTTTATCAAATTCCCTTTTCATACCTTCTTCAAAAGCATAAAAAAACATTTCACAAGTTGCAGAAACTACCAATTTTTTTACATGACCCCCTTTTGTTTTCATACCAGAATCTGCAAAAACTCCATGAGAGTGAATTATAATATCATCGTCCATTTTTGCAACATTTCCAGTAAGGCTTACTATCTCCATTCTTTGGCTTGTATTAACACTTTGATACTCTTTTTTATCAAGGTCGTAATACGCAAGCTCAACTTCTTTGCATGCTCCAAAAGCAGAAAAAAAGCCTGCGTTTATTTTATGTTTTACACAAAAGCCAGAAAGCAAGCTTAAAACTTCATCTTCCGTATCAAATCTTAAAATATATTTGTTTTTCTCTTTTAAAATAATCCTCATAATTCAATTATATACCATACTTTTTCATTTGAAAAACTCCAGCCCAACCGGGCCTGGAGTTTTTGTGTTTAAAATATAATTTTGCTTTTTATAATCAAAAACTTTACTTATAATCCAAAACCTTCCATTTGCCGGATTTTAAATCTCCAAGCTTAAAGCTTCCCATTTTTGTGCGAACAAGCTTTACCACTTCATTGCCGCATTCTTTTGCCATCCTGCGAAGCTGTCTTTTGTATCCTTGGTGTAAAACAACCAAAATTTCATTTCTTTTAAGCTTTTTTATTTTATCCGCTTTTGCCAAGCCTTCTCTTAACTTTATTCCTTTTTTAAATTTTCTTACTAAATTTTCAGAAACAGGATCTTTCAATTGCAAAACATATTCTTTTTCTTTTTCAAATTTTGGATGAGTAAGTTCAAATATTTTTTGTCCCGCATCGGTTAAAACCAAAAGTCCTTCACTGTCTTTATCCAACCTTCCAACAGGTCTTAGAAGCTTAAATTTTTTTGGCAGAAGATCCATAACCGTTTTTCTACCCTTTGGATCATACCTTGCAGTTAAATACCCTTTTGGTTTGTTTAAAATAACAATAGTTGGATTTTTGGGAAGCTTTATTATCTTTTTGTTGTATTTTACAATATCGGTTTTTTTCACTTCTTGCCAAAACTCAGCGACTTTTCCATTTATGGAAACTTTGCCGCTTTTGACCTCTTTTTCCGCCTTTCTTCTTGATATACCAGTTGCTTGTGATAGATATCTGGTTATTTTCATAAATGCTGCCGGGCAGGGATTCGAACCCCAATTACTTGGGCCAGAACCAAGCGTCCTACCATTAGACGACCCGGCAATAAATAAAAATACAAAGAAAATTTACCAAAAACAAAAAAATATGCAAATTTAACTTGCTAAATTTTAAGATACCTTTGCATAGCAATAATACTTCCCAAAGCACCAATAACAACCCCAACAACAAGAAGAATTATCCAAATAATTACTAAATTTTCTTGAAAATAAGCAAACATATCTATGTCATAAAAATACTTTTTTATAAAAGGAGAGCTAAAATACAAAACAGGAAACGCTAAAATAACAGTAACCAAAGAAGAAACAAAACCATACAAAAACCCCTCAACAACAAAAGGACCTCTAACAAACCAGTTTGTTGCTCCAACCAACTTCATTATTCCTATTTCATCTTTCATTGTATATATAGTTATTCTTATGGTATTGAAAGCAACCAAAAACGCTACAATAGTCAAAGCAATAGATATAGTAAACCCTATTTTTCTTATTGAAGAAATTAAAACTCCTATTTTTTCTATTATCTCTTGATTTTCATAATAATTTATTTTGCTTATTATGTCTTTGTATTGGCCACTTTCTAAAAATTCAACTATTGTTTTGAACTGACTTGGATCTTTGGCTTTAATATTTAAGCTTGCCTCCAAAGGATTTTCTTCAAGAACATCTAAAGATTGTATTATTATTTCATTATCTTTGTGTTTCTCTCTAAATTCCATTAAAGCATCATCTTCTGAAACATAGTCAACGCTTTTCACTTCAGAAAGAGCAATTAAATCATTTTGCATCTTTAAAATATCTGATTCTTTTGTGTCTTTTTTCAAATAAACAGAAACATCAACTCTGTTTTGTAAATTTATTATTACAGATTCTGTCAAAACAGACATCATAAGCAAAAATAAAACAACAAACAAAGTTATTGTTAAAATTGAAACAGTTGCTGTGCTTAACCAGCCATTTCTTATGAAATTGCTTACTCCTGTTTTTGTTATCCTTTTTAATGATGTTAATATATGCTGCATACTTTTATAAAATATATCTTCCTTTTTGCTCGTCTCTTATTATTTTTCCCCTGTCCAAAGTAATAACTCTTTTGTTTAACATATTTATAACTTCTCTGTTGTGAGTTGCTAAAATAACAGTTGCGCCAAGCTCGTTTATCTTCAAAAGAAGCCTTATAACATCCCAAGTATTTAAAGAGTCTAAGCTTCCTGTTGGCTCATCTGCTATCAAAATAGACGGCCTGTCAACCAAAGCTCTTGCAATCGCTACTCTTTGCTTTTCTCCCCCTGATAAAGAATTTGGAAATTTATCTGCTTTGTGCAAAAGCCCAACTAGATTTAAAACCTGCGGGACATCTTCTTCTATTTCTTTGTTAGTTGCTCCAGATACTTCCAAAGTAAAAGCAACATTTTCATAAACCGTTTTTTTGGGCAGAAGCCTAAAATCTTGAAAGATCATGCCAATTTCTTTCCTTAACTGGTGGAGCTCTTTTTCAGTTAAATCAGATACGTCATATCCTGAAACAAAAACCCTGCCTTCTGTTGGCTTCTCTTCTCCTATCATAAGCTTCAATATTGTGGATTTTCCGTATCCTGATTGCCCAACTATGGAAACAAACTCTCCTTTTTTTATTTCAAAGCTTACATTATCAAGCGCTTGTGTTCCGTTTTTGTATACTTTGGAAACTTTATCAAAAATTATCATCTTGTTATGCGTGTATATTTTAATTTAAAGTTTTTATCTCTGCTTCAATAAATATATCTAAATCACCGCTTAGCACATCTTGAACTTGTGAAGTTTCAACTTCTGTTCTGTGGTCTTTGACTAGCTTGTATGGATGCAAAACATAAGAACGAATTTGGCTTCCCCACTCTATTTGAACTTTTTCCCCTTTAAGTTCTGATATTTGTTCTTTTTTTTGCTTCTGAAGCTGTTCTATTAATTTTGAAGCTAAAAGCTTCATTGCTTTTTCTTTGTTTGCAGATTGGTTTCTTTCATTTTGGCAAGAAACTATTATATTTGTTGGCTTGTGTTTTATCCTTACAGCGGTTTCTCTTTTGTTTACATTTTGGCCCCCAGGACCTGAAGCTCTGAAGGTTTCTATTTCTAAATCCTCTGGCTTTATATCAATACTCTTTACGTCTTCAATTTCCGGCAAAACCTCAACATAGGCAAAAGAAGTATGCCTTAAGCTTTGCGCAGAAAAAGGAGAAACTCTTACCAAACGATGAACTCCTGCTTCTTTTTTTAAATATCCGTAAGCATACTTTCCCAAAACTTCAAAAGTTATGTTTTTTGTTACAGGACCTTCTGTTCCAGACTCTTCTCCCTGATGATGATGCAAAACATTTACCTTCCATCCTCTTTTTTCTGCATACTTTTTGTACATTTTAAAAAGCATTGAAACCCAGTCCTGGGCATCAAGGCCTCCAGCTCCTGAGTATATGGATATTATAGCATAATTTTTATCAAACTTTCCAGAAAAAAATATTTTTATCTCTTCTTTTGTAAACTTATTTTGAAAACTAAAAATTCTATCTTTCAAATCCTGTTCAAGCTCTTTTTTTTCGCTCTCTTTTTCTATAGCTTCTATATCTTTTATATCGCTCTCCATTTTTAAAATCTCTTCCTCAAAAAAATCTAAAACGGCAATCTCTTCTTTAAGCTCATTTAACTCTGTTGTTATTTTTTGTGCAGACAAAGCATCATCCCAAAATCCGGGATGCATTGTTGCCTTTTCAAGCTCTTTTATTTTTTGCTTTTTGTTTGCGTAGTCAAAGACGGTCTCTCATTTCTGAGAGCCTTTCTTTTAGACCTTTTAGTTTTTCTTTTAATTCTTCCATTTAATATATCTGCTACACATTATTCCAATCATCAGAAGATATTTTCGCCTGCCTTAAAATTTCAGACACAAGGTGCTTTGATATATCGCCTTTGTGTTTATTTGGAATACGCACTTTTAAACTTCCTTTTATCATAAACATATGACGACCCCCTGAATAAGGACCGTCAAAACCTAATTTCCTAAATTTTTGAACTAATTTTCTTAAAGATATGTTTTTTGGCATTTTACACCAAAATTTTCTTATCAATATCAACCTTAAGACCCGGAATATTATCGCCATCTTTTATTTTAAGTAAAATCCAATCCTCAAGAACCTCTTTAAGTTCTTCTCTGCAATCTTCTAAAGTTTCTGCATTTGCCCAGACACCATAAAGTCCGGGAATTTCTCCAAAATAACTTCCGTCTTCTAAGAGTTTATACTTTGCTGTCTTTAATTTTTTGAAAATAAATTCTGTTAACATATTTTTATGTTATCACAGTATTTTTAAGATTTCAATGTATTGTACTCGTCCATAACATATTGCACTTTTCAGGATTGTAGCTGTTAATAATAAACTTCATGGGTGATATAAGTCCTAAAGAATGATGCAGTCTTTTCGTATTGTACCATAAAAGCCAGTTTATCAGTTTGTCGTTGAATTTGTCCAAGTCATAAGCCAATGTGTTTAAATTAAAGTCTGCAAACTCTTCTTGGATGGTTCTGTTGAATCTCTCTATGTAGCAATTCATCTTTGGTTGTTTTGGATAGTTATGAAAGTGGGTTATCTTTCTTTTTTCTATGTATTCTCTGAAATACTTTTCAAACTCACTGCCATTGTCTGTTTGTATCCTTTGTATTTTAAATAGAGAGTTCTTCTTTTGACCTTGTATGCGTCTTCTGTGGCTTGTGTGCCGTATTTATCCCAAAAGGCTAGGATCTTTACTTTTTGTTTGGTTTTTTCGTCTATCATATGGTAATACCCAAGTACTCAAGAAGCCTTTTGTATCCTTAAATATGTTAAATTGATGCATTATTATTGCTATCCTGAGAGTGTAATATGTTTCTGAACTTGTGCATGTATTAATTTTATATTAGGCTGAACTTGAGCCGAAGGCGGGATTTGAACCCGCGACCTATCCCTTACGAGGGGATTGCTCTGCCAACTGAGCTACTTCGGCAACTGTTTTTTTGTTCTTTTTATTTCGGTAAGATATACAACAAAACCCAGCCATATTCCGGCAAATACAATACCAAAAAACACATCAGAAGGAAAATGAACACCAAGATAAACTCTTGAGAAAGAAACTAAAAAAACCAAAAAAGCTCCTAAAAAAACAGAAATCCACCTTTCCCATCTGTTTTTTGCAAAAACATAAGCAAAATAAGATAAAACCCCATAAAAAGCAACCGCTACCATAGCATGCCCGGAAGGAAAAGAAAATCCATCTGCCTCTATTAAAAAATTCAACGGCCTTTCTCTTGCAAATAATAATTTAACAAGATAAACAACCAAAGCAGACACAAAAGAAGATGAAAAAAGAGCCATTATAAAGTAATATTTTTTCCTGAAAAAAAGATATAAAAAAATAAGCAAAGTTAAAGGAAAAATTATAATTTTATCCCCAAAATTTGTTGCAAAAACCATAAATTTTGTCATAGTATCTGACCTTAAAGAAAAAACGGAATCTTGAATGCTTCTGTCCATTGTCAAAAAGGCATCCCAGCCAAGCAAAAAATATGAAATAACCAACAAAACAAAAAGCACAAAAACAAAAGCCAAAAATGACTTTAAAAACAAAATATCAAAAAAATCTTTTGCAGTTTCTAAAAAACTTTTCATGGCAAAAATACAATGTAAATGATTACAAAAAACCAAACAAAAGAAACAAGCAAAGATGCTCCTGCCATTAAGTCTTTTATATACTTTACATTCTCATCATGATGTTTTTTTACAACATCAAGAGTTTTTTCAAAAGCAGAGTTTATAAGCTCAACTGCAAGCATCAAAACTCCTGATAAGACAACAACTATAGCTTCCTTGCTACTTAAATCAAAATAAAATATAAAAAACAAAGAAAGCAAAAAAAGACCAAGCATTATCCTAAAATTTCTCTCTTTTTTTAATGCTTTGTACAAACCTTCAAAAGCGTATTTAAAACTTTTCATTTTTTGTAATAAACCAAGAATATTTTTAAAATATTTAATAAATTAAACCAATCCGGTTGAGCCAAATCCGCCCTCTCCTCTTTTTGTTTCCGAAAGCTCTTCTGCCACTTCAATTTCCGGGCTTTCATATTTTTGGATAATCATCTGGGCAATTTTTTGCCCGCTTTTTATATTAAGCTCCTTATCAGAAAGATTTGCAACTATAACTTTTATTTCTCCCCTGTAGCCAGAGTCAATTACTCCACCCATTGTTTTAACTCCACTGTTTAGCGCAAGCCCGCTTTTGTCCCAAACAAAAGCAACATAGCCTTCTGGCATTTCCATGCTTATGCCAGTTGGAACAGCATATATATTTCCAGAGGGAATTGTTATGTCTTCTGAACAAAAAATATCCATACCAGCATCACCTTCATGAGCAAAACTAGGTATTTTTGCTTCGTTTTTTAATTTTTTGAATTTTATCTTCATAAAATTATTTTACTTTAAAAATATAAACTCAAGCCACTTTTTAGGATTTTGAGCGTCAAAAAACTTGCTTTTAGTTAGTTTTTTTTCTTTTGAATTGTTCTTTGTGTCACTATTTTTTTTAGGTTCGTTTACTATTACAATAACTCTTTCTCCATCTTTTTTAAAATTAAGTTTCAATCTTGCCTCTTTTTCTATTATATTTTCATCTTCCAGCATTTTTTTTCTTTTTAGCAGATCGCTGTTTTGTTTTTTTAACTCTTCAAGCCGACTGTCTAACATTGAAATTTCTTGTTTTTTTTGATACTTTTTATATAAATAATCAAAAGAATAAAAAACAAGCACAAAAGAGAAAAAAAGCAAAAACGCAAACACGCCCTTTGAATGCCAAAAATCAAACTGGTTTTTCTTTTTTACTCTCATAATAATTTAATTATATGTCAAAAAGCAAAAAAATAACACAATATGT
>JALTWS010000010.1 GCA_027048495.1 Candidatus Azambacteria bacterium | reverse complement strand
TTTTCTTTTCAATTTCTTTTAAGGGGCGCGCAAAAAAAAATTCCTAAAAGGTAAGAAAATTTTGCGGATTTTGCCCCCGACTGCCGTCGGGGCGAAGCCGCTCCCACCCACAGCCGCACTTCGCGCGGCAGAGCAAGCGGGCAAAAATTCAATTCTCAATTCCTACAAAATTTATGTGGAACTTATATCAAAAAAGAGCTACACAGGTAGCCCTTTTTTGATATAGCCGTTTCTAGTTATACTTCTTACCTGTTTTCATTAAGAGATCTATAACTGTTCCTAGTGTTGTTTGTCCTTACATCATCATCTAATAATATCTCGCCCTTGTATGCATTCTGCAATTTTCTTACCTTTTCATCATTCACGGCTAACTCTATCAATTGCTCTATTGCCACCCATTTATCTTGACTGATTAACTTCATAGCGTTGGGGTGAGAATTGAGTGTGTACCAATTTCTATCCCCATTGTATCTCGTTGCGAATAGATAAGTGGCTCCAGGTTGTAATAGGTTATTCTTGCCATCCGTGCCTGATACAACAACATCACCTTCATTGACAACAGTATAAAGTATGCCATTTCTGTAGCCGCCTAACTGGTTCACTACAACTGTTCCTTGCAAATTGCCTTTCACGTTTAATATTATCTCTACTTCAAACTGTGTCTCTGGTCCTACTTCTGCATCTCTAGCTCCAACCTCTTTGACAACTTTCCCAACAAATACATTATGAGAGGCTCCCATTAAAACCCTGTCATCATTGAAATCAGCTACATACTGCGGATAAATTTCCCTTTCAATGGGCAGTTTGATTGTGTTTGTATATAACCCAACACCCAGCACGGCTATAATCATCACACTGCCCGATATTATTATTTTGGTTGATTTGTTAATCATATTTGTAGTTCACTTAATTACCATAAATAATCGTAATCGGATTGATCATGTGATCCTAATGCCGTTTGGAATGTTTGAGCGTAATACATTACATTTCCGCTGAACGAATGTGCCAATCCTAGCGAATGACCAAGTTCATGTGTTGCTGTATTTTGCTGTTGGGCGGATGTATCATTATCCAAGTAGTATCTGTTTAGATCAATCTCGTCTGAGCCTACCGAATTGGTATATTGCCCCGTCCATGTCACATCAGACCTATTCACATCATCGACTGTTAAATCCTGAAATGTCCACCAAGTATCTGGCAGAATATCAATTAGATCAAGTCCATTCCAGGTAGAAATTGCAGAATTCCACTGACTTGAGTATACAGTAGATCCGCCCCATCTTATCTCACCATTATCTACTGAATCATATCCCAAGAAATGTGCTTGTGCTACACTAGCGAAAAACATAAAAGCTAATAATGGTAAAATTAAAAGTTTCTTTCTCATAGTTTTTCGATGGTTAAATGATTGCTAAATTACGCTCTCGACCTTTGTAAAAACAAACAAACTTGATATTCGACCTGCCACAAGATCATTTGTTTTTAATACCTCCCTCAAAATATTTGCTTTTTTGCTGCAAGGATAAATTGGTTTCAATAAATCGCTTACAATGTTTACGCACTGTATAATAAGGATGACTGAATTTATTATAGCAAAATTATGTAAAGGCGTTGTACTTCATCCATAACATATTGCACTTTTCAGGATTGTAGCTATTAATAATAAACTTCATGGGTGATATAAGTCCTAAAGAATGATGCAGTCTTTTCGTATTGTACCATAAAAGCCAGTTTATCAGTTTGTCGTTGAATTTGTCCAAGTCATAAGCCAATGTGTTTAAATTAAAGTCTGCAAACTCTTCTTGGATGGTTCTGTTGAATCTCTCTATGTAGCAATTCATCTTTGGTTGTTTTGGATAGTTATGAAAGTGGGTTATCTTTCTTTTTTCTATGTATTCTCTGAAATACTTTTCAAACTCACTGCCATTGTCTGTTTGTATCCTTTGTATTTTAAATAGAGAGTTCTTCTTTTGACCTTGTATGCGTCTTCTGTGGCTTGTGTGCCGTATTTATCCCAAAAGGCTAGGATCTTTACTTTTTGTTTGGTTTTTTCGTCTATCATATGGGAATGCTTTATCATGTATTCCCAGGTGCTCAAGAAGTCTTTTGTATCCTTAAATATGTTAAATTGATGCATTATTATTGCTATCCTGAGAGTGCAATATGTTTCTGAACTTGTGCAATTTTTGCTTGTGGAAAAATTTAGAGCTTTACAAAAAAGTCCACAAAAGTTAAAACTAAAAATGATATGGAAGGGTGTTCCGAATTGGTAAGGTACCGCTCTCGAAAAGCGGCGTCCGCAAGGACATGCGGGTTCAAGTCCCGCCCCTTCCGCCAAAAAAACTCTGCAGTAACAACTGCAGAGTTTTTTGCTCTAGAGCTAGCTCTAGAGCAGATTTTAATTTTCTAATTAAATTAAATAGAGTTTAAATTATCTCCAAAACATTTTCAGGAGGTCTTCCGATTACCGCTTTGTTGCCTTTTATTACTATTGGCCTTTCTATTAAAATCGGATTTTTTGATAGAGCTTCCAGCCAATCTTCATCTGACATTTCTTTGCCCGCGTAAAATTCTTTGTATATCCCTTCGTTTTTCCTTACTATTTCAATAGGTTTTTTTTGTAATTTACTTAAAATATCATCAAGCTCTTTTTTTGTTGGAGGATTTTTAAGATATTCTATTATTTTTATCTTATCTTTTGCTTTTTGGTTTAAAATATCCAAAGTTTGCCTGCTTTTTTGGCATCTTGGATTGTGATATATTATAATTGCCATAGTAGTTTTTATGTTTAAATAATAAAGTTTTTATGCTAAAATAACTAAATTATACTTAATCTTAAATCATTATGGATTTTCAATCAATAGCTTTTCAAAATACGCTTCTTATTATCTTGTCTGCTTTGGTTATAATCCTTGCTGTGCAAAATATCATATTGCAAAAAAGATACAAAAAAATATTCAAAAGCAACAAAGGATATTCTCTTGAAGGAGTTTTAAAAGATTATCTAAAAAAAGTTGATAAAATAGAAAAAGATACTGAAGATCTTGCAAGCAATCTTTTGAAAATAAAAGAAGATTCTTTTTGTATGATTCAAAAAACAGCAATAAAAAGATATAATCCATTTTCCGATACAGGATCTGATCAGAGCTTTACAATATCGCTTCTTGATGGTAAAAATAACGGCATACTACTGACAGGGCTTCATTTCAGAGAAGGTGTAAGAGTTTACGCAAAACCGATAGAAAACGGACAAACAAAACATCAGCTTTCAGAAGAAGAAGCGCAAGTTTTAAAAGAAAGTTTAAACAAATGACAAAAGGCGCAAAACAAAACTTAATAGAAAGACCTCCGGTTATAGTTGTTTTAGGGCACATTGACCACGGCAAAACAACTTTGCTTGATTATATTAGAAAAACCGAGGTGGTAAAAAAAGAGTCCGGAAGCATTACTCAGCATATAGGCGCGTATGAAATAAAACATAACGGAAAAAAAATGACATTTATAGACACTCCCGGACATGAGGCTTTTGATAAAATGAGATCGCGGGGAGCGAAAGTGGCAGATATTGCTATTTTAGTTGTTACAGCAGACGAGGGACTAAAACCTCAAACTCTTGAAGCAATAAAGCATATAAAAGAAGCCGAACTTGAGATGGTTGTAGCAATAAATAAAATAGACAAACCAGAAGCCAATCCACAAAAAGTAAAACAACAGCTTGCAGAAGAAGGAATAATGCTTGAAGGCTGGGGTGGAACGGTGCCAAATCAAGAAATATCCGCAAAATCAGGACAAGGAGTTTCTGATCTTTTAGATTTGGTTTTATTGGCAACAGAACTGCAAGAACTTAAAGCAGAAAAAGATACTCAAGGACAAGGAGTGGTAATTGAAGCAAGATGCGACTCAAAAATAGGAAATATAGCAACTTTGCTTATAAAAAACGGAACGGTAAAAACAGGAGACTACATTGTTGCTGGAGTTGTTCCCGGAAAGATAAGAAAAATGGAAAATGACAGAGGACAAATAATAAAAGAAGCTTCTTTTTGCACCCCTGTTCAGGTAATAGGGTTTGACGGTTTACCAAATGTTGGAGATGAATTTTTTGTTACAAACAGCAAAAAAGAAGCAGAAGAAATGGCAGAACTTAAAAAAGACACTGCTTCTTTGGGAACAAAAACCCAAAGCAAAGATATAACAGGCAAAAAAGTTGTAAATGTTCTTGTCAAAGCAGACTTTCTTGGAACATGCGAAGCGTTGGAAAATATGGTTTCTGACTTGGTTTTTGAAGAGGTAGCGGCTCGCGTCACCAAATCAGATGTTGGAGATGTTACAGAAAGCGACATTAAATTTGCAAGATCTACAAACTCAATAATAGCTGGATTTAAAATAAAAATTCCCGGAGCAATCAAAAAAATAGCAGAACAAAATGAGGTAAAAATAATAACTGCGGACGTTATCTATGAAGTAATAGAAAAAATCAAAAAAGAACTCTCTTTGCTTTTGGCTCCACAGATAATAAAAAACACCATTGGAAAACTTCAGGTTTTGGCAACATTTAAGCAAGATAAAACAAAAATGATAATCGGAGGAAAAGTAACAGACGGAAAAGTCCTAAGAAGAGCAAAAGCAGAAGTAAAAAGAAAAGGAGAAACTATAATGCAAGGAACAATAGTCCAGCTTCAACACAACAAAGAAGATACAACAGAAGTTGGGGTTGGAAAAGAATGCGGCATTGCATTTCAGCCAGACAGCCAAACAAACGACAAAATAGAGGTCGGAGACATTTTAGAAATTTACGAAGAAAAAACAGAACAACAAACACTATGACAGAAAGAATCCAAAAAGTAAATGAGCTAATAAAACAAGAGGTTGCAAGCATCGTTAAAAAAGATGTTGATCTGCCAACAACATCTCTTTTGACAATAACAAGAGCAAAAACATCTGTTGACCTTAAAAAATCAACTTTATATTTTGTAGTGTTGCCCAAAAGCTCGCAAAAAGATATACTACAAGAGTTGGAAATAAATATTTACCATATCCAAAAAGAGTTAAACAAAAAACTGCACATGAAACCTGTTCCTAAAATAGAGTTCAAACCAGACAAACAAGCATACGCAGAACAGAAAGTTTACGAGCTTTTGGGAAAAAAATAACGGCCACGTGGCGGAGGGGTTACGCGACGGTCTGCAAAACCGTTTACACCGGTTCAATTCCGGTCGTGGCCTCCATTTTAATAAGTGAAATTTAATATATCCGCCCGGGTGGTGGAATTGGTAGACACGAGAGACTTAAAATCTCTTGTCCCACAAGGACGTGCCGGTTCGAGTCCGGCTCCGGGCACAAAAAAACAACCCCCATTTTAGGGGGTTGTTTTTTATTTTGCTATTTGGATTTTTGTATATTTTACACCGAATTTTATCGCTTCAGATCTTGTTTCCATCCAAATATCAATTCTGTCTTGAAATCTTT
>JALTWS010000009.1 GCA_027048495.1 Candidatus Azambacteria bacterium | reverse complement strand
CCTAATAGAGTCTCTTGCGCTTCTTAAGTTTTCTGGTATATCAAATACAACAACTCGCCATTTTCCATCCCATTTTTTACTTTTTTTGATAACAATCTCGTCAATGCATTCTTTCTGAATTGAATTTAATCCCTTTTTTGTTAAAGAAAAAATAATTTCTCCATTTTTATCAACTTTTTTTATAACTAAACCTGCATCACAAAGTGAATTTAAAGATCTTTTAAGATTCTCTTTTTTTACCTTTTTTAGTTCTCTTACTATCTCTCCCATTATTTTATATTGTCTAAATGGAGAGTAAGTAAAAGCCATGCTTGTTGCTCCTAATAATATAATTAAAATTTTCTTTTGAGTACTTCCTAATCTTTTTGGCATAAAAATGAATTTTAATATTAATAAATAATGACATAAACATACACACAAACAATTGTATCATGTTTCTTTTCACTCACTCAACTCACGATCGTGAGTTGAGTGAGTAGATTATTAACCAGCTAAACCCCCAGCGTTAAGCTGGGGGGTAGTTCATTAACCAACTAAACTTTCAACATGAAGTTGGTATAGTTAATTTTAAATAGGTCTTTGTTTTTTATCACTCATTTAATTCACGATCGTAAGTGAAATGAGTGATAAAACTTTTAAAGATAGATTCACTCATCTAACTCACGATCGTGAGTTAGATGAGTGAAAATTTTTTTAGAAATAAATTTACTAATCTAACTCACAATCACAAGTTGGATAAATAAAAATTTAGGAAATAAATTCACTCACCCAACTCACGATCGTGAGTTAGGTGAGTGAGAGTGTTCTAGTATTCTGAAAAAATGAGTAATGGTGTTTTTATGTTCTGAGAAAAAGGGTTAGGGTGTGTTTGTCTGTAAATAAGAATTATCATATATAACACAGATCACTTTACTTGTGTAAGATTTTCTAAAGATAATGCATCTTCTATTTTAAATTCCCCGATTCTTGTTCTTTTTAGTTGCCTTATATAACCTCCGGTTTTTAACTTTTCTCCTATGTCTCTTGCAAGAGATCTTATATAAACTCCTTTGCCGCAGGTTATCTTCAAAACAAGATCCGGGTATTTATATCCTAAAATTTCAATATCTTTTATCAGGACTTTTCTTGGCTTTAAGTTTACATTTTTTCCCTCCCTTGCAAGTTTATATGCTCTTTTTCCGTTTACTTTTATCGCGCTGAACTTTGGAGGCGTTTGGTTTATTTGTCCAATAAACTCTGACACAACATTTCTTACTTTTTTCATATCCGGTATATCCGTTACTTTAACTTTTGTCTTTTTTCCTTCTGCATCGTCTGTTTCGCTAAACTCTCCGAGTTTAATTTCTGCTATGTATTCTTTCTCTTGTGCCATTATCTTTGGTATTTTTTTAGTGTTGTCTTTGCCAACTGCAACTATCAAAACTCCAGAAGCCAAAGGATCAAGCGTGCCGGCATGTCCGACTTTTTTTATCTTGGTTGCCTCTCTTATTTTTTTAACAACTTCAAAAGAAGAGATGCCTTTTGGTTTGTTTATGCAAAATATTCCCTCGTTTTTTATCATTTTTCCTTCAAAAACTTATCTATCCTTTTTACAAAGCTGGGTTTTAAAAAACAAGAAAAAGAAAGATGCCCTCCCTTTTTTAAAAACAGAGACTTACAGCCAAGTTTTTTTGTAAAGTTTTTAACTGGTCCGAAAAGCACAACATCATCGTCTTTTGCATGTATTATAAAAACTTTATCTTTTTTTATTTTGCCTATTTCATATACAGGATTGTAAAACTTCCCTGTTTGTAGTTTTCTCCAGTCTTTTTTTGAGAAACGATACGCCTCTCCAAAAGCCTCTTTCACAAACAAAGCCAGCCAGTCAATAGGCTCTTTTTTGCTTTCTTTTGTCCAGTCAACCACCGGAGATAAAGCTATAACTTTTTTTATAATTTCACTGCCAGAACAAAGCAAAGCGGCGGCTCCCCCAAAGCTGGATGCAAACAAATAAATTTCGGGGTTTTCTATTTTGTATTTTTGTCCGTTGTAAACATCTGAAAATCCTTTTTTTAGCCCTTCTGCCACATCTAAAATGTCTTTGTCAGGAGAAACCTTCAAAAAAGAACCTGAACTTTCCCAAGAGCCTCTGTATCTTGGCAAAAAGACCCAAAAACCTTTTTTTGACCAAAAATCCAAAACTGCTCCCTTTGAAGAAGAGCTTGGCATACCCGGGCAAAAGATTATCACCTTTTGTTTTTTGGTTTTTCTTTGCGGAGGCAAAAACTCGCAAACTATATCTTTTTTAAATCTTGTTCTTTTTGTGTGCATAAAATGCATTATACCAAAAAGAAAGAAAATGCCCAGCGTATAAACGCTAGGCATAACTCTGGGTTATTTTTTTTCTTGTTTTCCCAAACCCTTCAAGAAGTATACCTTCATACTCCCTGCCTGGTTTTTGTTCTATGTAATAAAGCAGGGTAGCCGCAAAGCAGCTATACCTCCATGGTATAAAAACAGCTCCTCCGTTGTCGTTGTCTACTTCTGAAAAAACAAAATCAGACAAATCCGGAGCCGCCGTGCAATTTATCATAAAGTCGGTGGCAACCAAAGATATTGCGTCTTTTAATAAATTTATTTCTTTTTTCGTTTGACAGACAATAGCAACCGACATTGCTTTGTTACAAAACGCTTTCATTTTGTCCTCCTTTGTAAAAGATCAAAATATCTTTACTTTACTCCCAGATAAACATTGTTTGAATCTTTTTTATCTATTGAAATAACCCCTATTCTTCTTTCTTTTGAAGGAAGAATAATCTGCTGGACAGACCAGTTTTCTCCTCCATCTTCTGACTTGTAAATTAAATCTCCCACAGCAACATATATATTGTTTCTGTCTGTTGGATCAACTTTTACAAAATCAAGCGGTAAATTTGCCGGCGGTATAAGCATATTAACAAATTTCCAAGTTTTTCCTCTGTTGGTAGATTTTAAAAGCCCATTTGTAACTCCAAGATAAAGTATGTTTGAATTTGCCGGGTCAATCTGCAAAGATATAACATTGTTGTATGCGGCCGCTCTTGAAATTTCTCTTGTAAAGCTTTTGAATGTCTTGCCTCCATCTTGAGTTCTGAAAAGTCCTCTGTTTGAGGTTGTAACATAAATTTCAGACGGATTTTTGTCATTTATTATTATATCTGATATTTGGCCTGTTATCCAATAAAGCGCTTGCCAAGTTTCTCCAAAGTCATAAGATGCAAAAAAACCTCCTTGAGTCGTCCCTATGTATATGATGTTATTTTTTGAAGGATCAACAGCAATTGCGGTTACCGCATATTTTTCAAATTCCGTTATGTAAGTTTGCAAAAAAGAAAGTCCGCCATCGGTTGATTTTAAAAATACTCCCCTGTTGTTTTGATACGCAGCAACATAAATATTTTCCGGATTTTTTTTGTCCTGCACAACTCTAAATACAGAAGCGGTTGGCAAAAGTATCTGGTTTCTGTCAAAAACTTTATCCCAGTTTTGTCCGTTGTTGGTTGTTTTGTAAAGCCCAGCAGCGGTTGCCGCATAAACGATGTTTGAATCATTCACATCAAAAACAATATCAAAAATAGAAACATTTGGTATTTTTTTATCTGCTGTTATCCAAGATTGAGCAAACCAGATCTTTCCACCATCAACCGTTCTGTATATGTTTGATACTTGAGGAGTTTGCTTTTTTTCTTGCTGGTTGTCCAATATAGCTTTTAAAGGAGGAAAAGCAGTCAAAACAGAACCATCGTCTGCTGATGGAACTAAAAAGACAATAAATCCAGTAATTATTAATAAAACTATTATAAGTGATGCTGGTTTCATAAATTTACTGCAATATTCTCCAAAATTAAACGAGAATTTGCGTTTGAATTTTTTATTAGATCTTCTGCCTCTGCTATATTTTCAAGCAAAAGCAAAATTTTTTCTTCTGAAAACTTCGGTAAATAGTCTGTTTTTTTGTCTTTGTATATTTGATACAAAAATTTAAGCAAAATATCAGACAAAGCCGCCAAAAAATCTAAAATTTCATCTTTTTCTCTTTTTGAAACTTGTTCTGCAATATCAAGCGACTTATTTGTTCCATTTAAAAGAAGTTTCTCTGCCAATTCCTTGTTTTCAGGCTGGCATACTCTAACATAATTTTCTAATTTTGTAAAGAGGTGGATTTTTTGCACTCTTGAAAGAATAGTTGGGAGAAAACTTCTGTAGCTTTTTGCAGATATTATAATTGTTCCATAAAAAGGAGGCTCTTCCAGAATTTTTAATATTGCATTTGAAGCGCTTGTATTGAAAGCATCAGCGTTTATCAAAATAACTTTTCTTTTAGAATGCAAAGGAGAAAGAGCAAAAAAATTTTTTATATTCCTTACATCTTCTATTTTCAACTCGTTTTTTTTAAACAACAAAAAATCTGAACTTTTAAAAATTTCGCTTTTTTCTATACCTAAAATCAAACTTGCAAATTCCAATGACAAATCAAAAACATCTTCTTTTTTTTCTCCATAAAAAAGATAGGCACAAGCAATACTTTTTGCTTGTTTTAGTTCTTTTAAAATTTCTGTTTTGCTTTTCATCTTAAAAATTTATTTATTGCCTCAAGATGCTCTTTGTAGGTTTCCGAAAAAACTGTTTCTCCATTTGGCTTTGACAAATAAAAAAGATAGTTTGATTTTTCAGGATAAAGCGCAGCCTCCAGAGCAGAAAGTCCCGGATTTGATATTGGTCCTTTTGGAAGCCCTTTGTTTAAATAGGTGTTGTATGGGTTGTCTTGCCTTATTGCCTGTGCTGTTGAAGTCCCTTCTTCTTTTTGATATATGCTTGTTGCATCAACCTGCAAAGGCATGTCAAGTTCTATCCTTCTCCACAAAACTCCAGAGGCTAATTTCATATCTTCTTTTGTCTTTACCTCTTTTTCTAAAATAGAAGCCATAATAACTATCTCATATATGCTTTTGCCTTTTACCCTTGCATCTTCTCTCATCTTTTTTGTAAATTTCTTGTCAAAATTATCCAACATGCTTTTTACAACAACTTCTGTATTTACCTTGTCTTTTTCATATTTGTAAGTGTCGGGAAACAAAAAACCTTCCAAAGAAGCATCTTCTGGAATATTAGCCAAAAAACTATACTTGTCCTTAAAATCCTCTACTGTAAATTTAGTTATGTCTTTGCCTGAAATGCCTTTTTGTTTTGCCCTTTTTGATATATCAGACAAAGTAAATCCTTCTGGTATCTGAAAATAAACCAAATCCAAAAAAACATCTCCAAATATGATCTTGCTTGCTATTTCAGAAATGCTCATATTTGGAGAAAAAAGATATTTGCCGGCTTTTAAAGAATTTTCTTTGTTTGCCCTTTTAACATAAAAATCAAACCAAAAACTGCTTTTTATTAAGCCTTCTTTTTTTAGTCTTTTTGATATTTCTGATAAACTCTCCCCTCTTTTTATTTCAAAAACAAAATTTGCTTTTGAATTTGGATCAAAAGGACTTTCAACTAAAATTTCCACATATCTTTCAAAAAAATACAAAAATAAAAATACCTGCAAAATGCCTAAAAATATTATAAAAAATGATTTTAGAAAATTCAT
>JALTWS010000008.1 GCA_027048495.1 Candidatus Azambacteria bacterium | reverse complement strand
GATTAAAATAAAACACGATCGTGTTTTATTTTAATCAAAATTTTGTTGGTTTTTGTTTGGATTTTATGGTTTGTAAAATTATAATTCTGAAATGAAGTTTTTAATATTGTTTTTAAAATTTTCAAAGCTAAATTTTTCTGCTTCTTTTTTTATTGTTTTTGGATCGTAAGAGCCATTTTGTATCCTTCTTACCCCATCTGCCAATACTTCAGGAATCTGACTTTCAAAAAATTCTCCATTTATTCCTTCTTTTAACCATTCCTCTGCCCCTCCTTTTTTAAAAGCTAAAACAGGCTTGCCAAAAAGCATAGCTTCTATAGGCGCAATTCCAAAATCTTCTTCATGGGCAATAATAAAAGCTTTACAATTTGAAAAACAGCATGCCAACTTTTCATCAGGCAAAAACCCTAAAAACTTTATATTGCCTTTTGCAAGCTTTCTGAGCCTTGAGAAATCTCTTCCCTCTCCAACAATAACAAGCGGAAGCTCAAGCTTATTGAACGCTTCAATTATAACATTTACTTTTTTGTAAGGAGACAACCTTGTTACAACCAAAAAATAATTTCTTTCTTTTAATTTTAAGCTTTCCTCACACTCTTTTAAAGAAACAGGAGGATATATTATTTTAGAATCCTTTTTATAATACTTTTTAATTCTTTTTTTTGTTGTATTTGAATTTGCTATCCAAAAATCAACTCTCTCAGCCGAAGCAGAATCCCAAATCCTAAGCTTATGAATAATAAACTTAACAAAAGGTTTTAAAAAAAATGGTATCTTTTCATCTTTTAGATATCTTTCGTTGTAGTCCCACAAAAACCTTGCTGGGCTATGACAATAACAAATATGCAAAGTGTCTGGATTTGTAACAACCCCTTTTGCAAATATTGAAGAAGAAGATATGACAAGATCATATCCAGACAAATCAAAACTTTCTATTGCCATTGGAAAAAATGGCAACAAAAACTTATGCCTTTTTTTTAAAAAATTAGGAAGTTTGTTTAGAAACGATGTTTTTACACTGCTTTTGTCAAACCATTCAGACATTTTTTGCTCATCAAAAAGCAGAGTAAATATATCTGCTTCCGGATAAATCTTTTTTAAAGCAAAAAGCACTCTTTCTGCTCCTCCATAATTTAATAAAAAGTCATGGACCAATGCTATTTTTAAGTCTTTTTTCATTGTTTTGTTATTATATTTAAAGTTTCTTCTGCGCATTTTTTCCAACTGTATTTTTGTGCATTGTTAATTCCCGCAATTTTCAATTTTTCTCTAACTTTTTTATCAAAAGCAACAACAGCAAGCGCCTCTGCTATATTTTCTTTATTGTCTGGATTTACAAACAAAGCTCCTTCTCCTGCTACTTCAGGCATAGAAGATGTATTTGATGTTATAACCGAAACTCCAAAAGATTGGGCTTCTAAAATTGGCATTCCAAAACCTTCATAAAAAGATGGAAATAAAAAAATATCCGCATTTTTTAAAAACTCATACTTTTCTTCATTACTCCTGTAGCCCAAAAAATAAATGTCATTTTTTGATATTAGTCTTTGAGCTAATTTCAATATTTGAGAATACCCAAAACCCTCTCCCCCAAGTAAAAACAACTTATGCGGAATTTTAAATTTTTGCTTTGCAATGTCAAAAGCAGACAAAACACCTTGTATATTTTTTTTAAGTTCAATTCTACCTATGTAAAGTATGTATTTTTCTTTTTTATTTTTTGCTTGTTTTTGAATTATCGTGTCATTATGTAAACTTACTCCATGCTTCACAACTGAGATCTTTTTAGGATCTGCTCCATACACATCAACTAAATCTTTTTTTGTGTTTTCAGAAACCGATATTATTTTTTCTGCATTTTTCAAAGCATTTTTTGTTCCATTTTTTAGATAAAAAAAATCTTTTTTAGAATAAAATTTTTTTAAAAACTCAAACTCAACCCCATGTATGGTGACAGTTGTGTTTTTTGGATACTTTCTTTGCAATAAATTTGCAGGTAAAAACAATGCGTCAAGATTGTCTTTTTTTACATGCTTTAAAAATGCAAAGTTAGTCCAAAATAAAAAAAATGGATTTTCTATTTTTTTAACAAAAAAATTTTCCGAAAAAGAAGGGATGTCCAAATTTATTTTCGGATTTATATAAATATAAAACTTGTGCTCTTTTGCTTGTTTTAATTTATCAAACCAATATATAAGCTGATAGGTATATTCTTCTACTCCTGTTTTTTTCTCTGAAAATGCGGCTCCTGCATGTATGCCTATTTTCATATTATTTTTTGGTCATTATGCTTCTTTTATAAATGTCAAGATTGTCCAAAACCGCCCCTGTTCCCTTAACTACACAAAATAACGGATCTTTTGCTTTGATACATGGCACTCCTGTTTCTTGGCTGAATAGTTCATCTATATTTTTTAAAAGCGCGCCCCCACCAGAAATTACAATACCTTTGTCCATAATGTCCGCTGCAAGTTCAGGCGGAGTTTCCTGTAAAACCATCTTTACTGCTCTTACAATTTCTTTGAGCTGATCTGATATAGCATCGGTTATTTCATTTGATGTTATCTCTATAGTTTTTGGCAATCCAGCAACCAAATCCCTCCCCCTTATTTCTAATATTTCTTCATCTTTTTGTTTAACAGCTGACCCTATTTCTATTTTTATCTGCTCTGCAGTTCTTTCTCCAACAGCTAAATTATGCTTTTTCTTTATATACTCTGATATTGCTTGATCCAGTTTATTTCCTGCAACCCTAACAGAAGCCCAAGAAACTATACCTCCAAGAGATATTACAGCAATCTCAGCTGTTCCTCCTCCTATATTTACTATCATATTGCCAGATGCTTCATTTATAGGTATCCCTGCTCCAATTGCCGCCAAAACCGGCTCTTTAACCAAATATGCCTCTTTTGCTCCTGCCTGCAATGCGGCATCAATAACAGCTCTCCTTTCTGTTGAAGTGATGCCAGCAGGTACAGATATCATAACTTCTGGCTTGGTAAGCCTGAATCTGCCCATTGCTTTGTTTATAAAATAACTAAGCATTGCTTCTGTTATCTTATAATCTGCAATAACACCATCTTTTAAAGGTCTTACGGCAATAATGGTATCTGGCGTTCTTCCAAGCATCTCTTTTGCTTCTTTACCAACTGCCAAGATTGATTTATCAATAACAGAAACAGCAACCACCGAAGGTTCGTTTATTCTTATTCCTTTTTTTGGCACAAACACAAGGCAATTTGTAGTACCAAGATCAATTCCTATTTTTTTCATAATTTTATTCTTTTAATTTTTGCTCCTATTTTTTTTAATCTTACCTCTATTTTTTCATAGCCCCTGTCAACTTGCTCTGCCCCTTCTATTTCGCTTTTTCCCTTTGCCATCAAAGAAGCAATTATCAATGTTGCTCCTGCTCTTAAATCAAAACTTTTTATATCTTTTCCTTCAAGTTTCGTTGGGCCAGTAATAAGCGCTCTGTGAGGATCACATAAAAATGCGTTTGCTCCCATTCTGTTTAACTCGTCAATATATCTCATTCTTCCTTCATACATCCAATCATGAATTAAGCTTACTCCTTCTGCTTGTGTCATCAAAACAGCAAAAATAGGCAAAAGATCAGGAGAAAGCCCAGGATAAGGCAAGTTATGTAATTTTTTAACCGCTTTTAACTTTGAAGGAAACACTTCAATATCTGCCAGCTTATAACCCCATCCTTTATCAAAATCCCTTATATTTTTTACCTTAAACTTAACATTTGCCTCTTTGAATTTCAATAGCTCAAACCTTAAAAATTCAGGCACAAATCCTTCAATGGTAATTTTGCTTTTTGTTCCAGCGGCAAGCGCCATAAATGTCCCCATCTCTATCGGATCTGGCATCACGTAATGTTTTGCTCCAAACAGCTTTTTTACCCCTTTTATTTTTATCGTATGTGTTCCTGCTCCTGTTATTTTTGCCCCCATTTTATTCAAAAAATGGCATAGATCTGATATATAATGCTCCACAGCCGCACAATATATCGTTGTTTCTCCTTCTGATAAAACAGAAGCTAAAATAACATTTTCTGTTGCGGTAACTGACATTTCTGACAATACTATTTCCCTTTTTGGCTTTTTGTCTTTTTTTGACTTTACTAAAAAAAATTTATTGTCTTTTTTAACATTTACTCCTAATTTCAAAAGAGCATCTATATGCGGATCTAATATCCTTGCTCCAAGTTGGCATCCACCTGGAACAGATAACTTAAATTCTTTACACCTTGCAGATAAAACTCCCAATAAAAAAACAGATGATCTTATTTTAGCAACTAAATTATAATTTATAGTGTTGGGATTTACGTTTTTTGGATCTATCTCTATTTTCCTTTTACCCAAAAATTTTATCTTTACCCCTATGCTTTTTAATATTTCAAGCATAGAAAAAACATCTCCTATCTCAGGAACATTTTCAATAATTGACTTTTCTTCGGAAAGGACTGCTCCTGCTATTGTAGGCAAAGCGGCATTTTTTGCTCCAAGAACCTTTATCTTTCCAGCAAGCGGCCTTCCGCCTTCAATTAAAAACTTTTCCATGTTATTATAAGCTTACTTGGTCTATTATAATATAAGCCATACAGAAAAGTTTTACAAGTTTTTAAAAAAATGACTCTAAAAACTAGAAAAAAATTATTTTTTGCATCTTTTGTGCTTTTTTTAATAATTTCTCCAATGGTGATTTTGTACTCTTTGGGGTATAAATTTGATCCACAAACATTTACAGTGCAAAAAACCGGAGGAATTTATATTCAGGTTTCTAACTATCCGGACTATGAAATTTTCATAAACGGAAAATTTTATAAAAAGATAAAAAACAACTCTATTTTTTTTCAAAAAGGAATTTTAATTTCAAATTTAATACCAAAAAGATATACAATTGAAATAAAAAAAGAAGGCTACAAACCGTGGAGAAAAACCCTTAAAGTAAAACCGCAGATTGTCACTGAGATAAAAAATATAATTTTAATTCCTAAAGATATTCAGACAAAAAGCATAGGCAAGGCAAACAAAGTAATATTTTCAAGCTCAAAAAAGTTTTTAGCTTTTGAAGAAAACAACAATATATTAGTAAAAAGCACAAAAACAAACGAAATTAAATATACAAAACCATACCAAAACGAAGATATTTTAAAATTATCAGATAACGGAGACTTTATTTATCTTAAGGAAAAAAATAATATTAAAAAAATAAACCTTAAAACAAACAAAGAAGAAACGCTAAACTTTTTCAAAAAACCAAAAAAATATGAAATAACAGAAAAAAACATATATGCGCTTTCTCAAAATTCAATTTATCTTTTTAATTTTAAAGAAAAAACAACTATAAAAATAGCAGAAAAAATATTAGATTTTTATACAAACAAAGACAGCATAATATATTTAACAGAAAAACCATTGATGTTTTACAAAAAAAAGGAAAACGAAGAACAACCACAACAAATAACCTACAACCCAATTACATACTCGCTAAAAAATATAAAAATATTTAACCGATTTGGAGATCCTGTGGCAATATTAAAAGAAAATGGAGACTTGCTTTTGTTTGACTATAAAACAGAAAAATTTAACTTATTTGATACAAATGTGATAGGAGCTCAAATATCTCCTGATTTTTCTAAACTTGCATACTACAAAAAAAATGAGATATACATATACTATTTTATTTCTTCTTATCCATCTAAAAAACCAACAGAGAAAGATCTATTGGGCAGGTTTCAAGATAAAATACAAAATATAAAATGGCTGGGAAATAATCACTTAGTATATCAACAAGGAAAAGCTATATTTTTAACAGAAATTGAT
>JALTWS010000007.1 GCA_027048495.1 Candidatus Azambacteria bacterium | reverse complement strand
TAAAGCTTGTGAAAAGAATATCTTATGGTTTCAGAAACTTTGAGAATTATGTTTTGAAAGTAACCTTAGCTTTTTTGCCTTTCCTTTTTTTGAGTGAAAAACTGGCACACTAAAGTTTATAGAACCTATTATAAAGCTCTGAATATTTTAAATTCCTTCCTTTTTTAGCTCTTCTAAAAGCTTTTTTTGTTTTCTGGTAAGTTTTTCTGGAGTTTTTATATTTACCCTAACCAAAAGGTCTCCCCTGCCAAAGCCATGCATTTTTGGCATTCCATATCCTGATATTTTTATAACTTTTCCTGATTGTATGCCGGCGGGTATTTTTAACTTTACAGTTTTGTACAAAGTTTCAATATCAACTTTATCGCCAAAAACAGCTTGGGTAAATGAAATTGGAAGATCCATTTTTAAATTATCTCCTTCCCTTTTAAACTTTTCGTCCTCTTTTATTGAAACAACAACATAAAGATTTCCAGAAGGACCAGACGGAGCCTCGTTTCCCTTTTTTGAAACTTTAAACATTTGTCCATCATCAATACCAGCTGGTATCTTAACCTTAAAAACATCTGTTTTTCTTACTACTCCCTGGCCATAACAATCTTTGCATTTTACTTTTGGAACATGTCCTTTACCAAGACATTCATCGCAAACCTCCTGTTGTTTCATAACGCCAAATATTGTTTTGAAAAATTTTTCTTGAGTGCCTTTTCCTCCGCATGATGGGCATTTTATCATCTCTGATGACGGCTCTGCTCCAGAACCGCTACAACGAGAACATCTGACCATTCTGTTTACCTTTATCTCTTTTGCTTCTGAAAAAGCGGAGTCTTTTAGTGATATATTTATATGAATTTTAATATCTGATCCTCTTTCTTCGCTTGTTTCTCTTTTTCTTTTTGATGCTCCACCAAATAAATCTTCAAAAATGTCCGCAAAGCTGTCAACCGATCCACTGGAAAAATCCCAAGAAAATCCACCAAAATTTGAAAAGCCTTCAAATCCAGAATATCCTCCAGAAGCTCCTCCTCCAGCTCCAGAAAACCCGGCTGATCCAAATCTGTCATACTGCGCTCTTTTTTGTTTATCAGACAAAACTTGATATGCTTCATTTATCTCTTTGAATTTTGCTTCGTCTCCGGTTTTTTTGTCAGGATGATACTTGTGCGCCATTTTTCTGTACGCCTTTTTGATCTCTTCTTCTGTTGCATTTCTATCAACGCCTAAAATTTTGTAATAATCTTTTCCCATTTTATATTTTCACTATTTCCTTTTCTGTTTGTCCTTTTTCAATTCTTATGACCTTTAAAAGCTTAAGAGCCTCAAATGCAATCCATGCCAAAAATACTCCAAACCTGTTTAAGAAAAAACCAAACGATTTTATGGTTAAAAATACAAACAAAGCAAAAACAAACGGTATTATCCTTTCATTTGAAGATATGTATTTTTCAATGTAAAAATTGGATTTTTTTACCATAAGGCTCAAAAGCGTATCTTTACCAGAAAGCTCCAAACCAAGGTTTTTTGAAAGTTCTTGCCTTTGCTTTTTTAGCTCGGCTGAAAAATTCTTTTTCAAAACACTTTCTGAAATACCTGTTTGCAAAGATGCGCTTTTGAGCAAAAATTCATCTACATTCATGCCCGACTCATAAAAAGGAGCTTGTAGTTTTATAATCTTTTCAGCAACAGGTAAAATCGGCTTGAACATTTTTTCTGATACCTTAAACTCGCTAATGTCAAAAGGAAAAAAATAAGAAGCAGAGGCCATAAGTAAAGCAGAAATAGTAACTATAGTTGAAGCTCCATAAAGAATAGCAGAATGAAACCTTATTTTTAAAGCATTTTTAAGGTTATGCTCCATTCTAATATAGGCAAACAAAAACAAAAGCAAAGCAACCAAAGCTACAAAAAACATTTGAACTGAAAATCCAACCTTAAGCAAAAATATCGCCAAAAATGCTAAAAATGTTAAAAATGGAAAATATCCGTCAAACAAAAACAACGTCAAGACAAAAAACCCAACAAAAACAACAACAAAAACGGCCGTCAAAAAGATATCAAAAAGTTCAACAGAAACAAAAGAAGAGTTAAACCTGCTAAAAGTCAAAAACGATAAAAACAAAGAAAACAAAAAGAATGCTAATTTTATTATTTTGCTTTTTTCCACAAACGCTTTTCCCCAAAAGGACGGTTTTTTACGCCGCCCTTTTGAGGATATAAGTTATTTATCTTCTTTTTTATCCCCTTCTTCAACTTCGCCTTCTATTGGCTCATCATCTTTTTTTGTATTGTCTTTTTGCTCTTGATTTTGCCCTTCTGATTGGGCTTTCTGATACATCTCTGCGCCTATTTTTTGTGCCAAAGAGGAAAGTTCTTCAGTTGCTTTTTTTATCGCTTCTTTATCATCTGAATCTTTTACTTTCTTTAACGATTCAATTTTCTCTTCCAGTTGCTTTTTTTCATCTTCTTTTATTTTATCAGAAAACTCAGATAATGTCTTTTGCGCAGAGTATAAGATAGAGTCTGCGTTGTTTCTTGCTTCAATTAGTTCTTTTTTCTTTTTGTCTTCTTCTGCATGAGCTTCCGCCTCCTTTTTCATTCTTTCTATTTCCTCTTCTGAAAGTCCAGAAGATGCTTCTATTCTTATTGACTGCTCTTTTCCTGATGCTTTGTCAACTGCTTTTACATTTAAGATTCCGTTTGCGTCTATATCAAATGTAACCTCAATTTGAGGAACTCCCCTTGGAGCAGGAGGTATGCCGTCAAGAATAAATCTTCCTAAACTTTTGTTGTCTTGCGCCATTGGTCTTTCCCCTTGCAAAACATGCACCTCAACAGAAGGCTGGTTGTCTTGAGCGGTAGAGAAAATTTGGCTTTTTGATACCGGTATGGTTGTGTTTTTCTCTATCATTTTTGTAAACACACCTCCCATAGTTTCAATTCCCAAAGACAAAGGTATCACATCAAGAAGCAAAACATCTTTTACATCTCCCTGCAAAACTCCTCCTTGAACAGCAGCGCCCAAAGCAACAACCTCATCTGGATTTATACCTTTGTGAGGTTCTTTTCCAAAAAGCTCTTTTACTGCGTTTTGGATAGCCGGCATTCTTGTTTGTCCTCCGACTAATATAACTTCATTTACATCAGATATATTAAGCCCAGCGTCTTTTACAACCTCTTTTGTAACTTCAATTGATTTTTTAATATATTCATCAGTAAGCTCCTCAAGCTTTGCTCTTGTAAGCTTTAAATTTAAGTGTTTAGGACCTTCTGCGTCAGAAGTTATAAACGGAATATTGATCTCTGTTTCAACTGCGCTTGAAAGCTCATGCTTTGCCTTTTCTGCTGCTTCTTTTAGCCTTTGCAATGCCAAAACATCTTTTGAAAGATCAATTCCTTGATCTTTTTTAAATTCATCTATCAGCCAGTTTATTATTTTTTGATCAAAGTCATCTCCTCCAAGATGGGTATCTCCTCCGGTTGATTTAACTTCTATTGTGTCGTCCCCTATTTCCAAAACAGAGACATCAAATGTTCCTCCTCCAAAGTCATACACAACAACTTTCTCATCCTTCTTTTTGTTAATTCCATAGGCCAAAGCAGCCGCTGTTGGTTCGTTTATTATCCTTCTTACCTTAAAGCCTGCTATTTCTCCTGCGTCTTTTGTCGCCTTTCTTTGGCTATCATCAAAATATGCAGGAACAGTTATTACCGCTTCCTGAATTTTTTCTCCAAGCTTCTCTTCAGCATCCTGCTTTAGCTTTTGCAAGACCATTGCAGAAATTTCTTGAGGAGAATACCATTTGTCTGCAAGCTTTACCTCAACTCCTCCATTTTTTGATTCTCTTATCTCAAATGGAAACAGCTTTTTGTCTCTTTGAACTTCCTCATCTGAAAACCTTCTTCCTATCAAACGTTTAATAGAAAACAAGGTATTTTTTGGATTGGTAACAGCCTGCCTTTTTGCCAAAAGCCCCACTTGTCTTTCTCCATTTTTTGTTACAGCAACCATAGAAGGAGTGGTTCTGTTTCCTTCCTTGTTTTCTATTATTTTTGGTTCTCCACCTTCAACATACGCCATTGCAGAGTTTGTGGTTCCCAAGTCAATTCCAAGTATTTTGCTCATAAATTTAAACTTCTTTCAAACTGCAGTTTGTCTTAAAGGACAAAAAGCAGTTTTTTTCTTTATTTGCTAACTTTAACTTTTGAAGCTCTTATTACTTTTCCGTTCATCTTGTACCCTTTTTGCACTTCATCTATAACAGTATCTGCGTCTTTGTCTGACTCTTCTTGAGAAACAGCTTCGTGCAAATTAGGGTCAAACTTCTCTCCAAGAGCTTTTATCTCTTCTACTCCGAACGATTTTAATATTGAAAACAGCTGTCCTTTTATCCCAAGCATACCTTTTACCCAGTTATTATCTTTTAAATCGTCCGGTATATGCTTAAGTGAAAGCTCCAAGCTGTCCAAAACAGGAAGTATTTCCTTTACAAAGTTTTCTTTTGCTATTTGCCTTACATTCTCTGCTTGGCTTTCCATCTCTTTTTTTAAATTCAAAAAATCAGCTTTAAGCCTTTTTGAGAGATCCAAATATTCATCTCTCTCTTTTTGGCATTCGCTAAGTAAATCATTTTTTTGCTGTTTTTTATCTTCTTTTTCGGTTTCTTTTGTTTTGTTTTTTGCTTTTTTCATTTGAATAAAGTTTTTAATGAATTAATGATCTCCAAATTTTTTGTGTAGTCCATTCTTTTTGGACCTAAAATAGCTATTATTCCGTCTGAGCCATAAAATCTGCATTTTGAAAGTATTAAGCTAAAATCTTTTGCCCTATCAAACGGATTTTCATTTCCTATAAACACTAATGTATCCTCATCTGATATTTTTTCCAAAATATCTTGTACCCTTTCATCAAAAGAATCTATCAGACTTCCAAATTCTTTTCTTACTGAAATATCGTCAAACTCTGGCTGAGAAAGAACTTGGTGTATTCCTGACTTGAAAAATATGCTTTTTTGCAAGGAACCGGACAAAACAGCATTTTTAGAAAGGTCGGACACTTTTTTTGCAAGTTCATAAAAAATCTCATCCTGCCTTTTTTTCTCTTCCAGAAGCTCCCAGAACATTTTTTGCAATCTTTCTTTTTCTCTTGCTTTTTTTTCAAGCAGATAATTCACAAAAAACCTATATCCTTTGTCAGTTGGAACCCTTCCAGCAGAAGTATGCGGTTGATACAAATACCCCATTTCCTCAAGGGCTGAAAACTCGTTTCTGTATGTTGCCGGACTTATATCAAAGTCATATTTTTCAAATATAAGCTTTGAACCAACCGGCTGAGCATTTTTTATATACTCTTTTATAACCGCTATTAATATAAGCTTCTGCCTTTGGGTCATAACTTCTTTCTAATTGCTTACACCTACAATTATAACAAAATTAGCACTCAAAAGTCAAGAGTGCTAATTTTATTATAATATAATTTATTTTATTTTATCTTCAATATCTTATATTTTGTAACTCCTCCGGGGGTTTGAACATCAACAGTTTCCCCCTCTTTTTTTCCTAAAAATGCAGAGCCTATTGGAGATTGGTTGGATATCTTTCCAGATGCAGGATCTGCTTCCTCAGAACCTACAATGGTAAACTCTCTTTTTCCAGCATCTGATTTTACTTCTATGGTTGAGCCTATTTGAACTTCTCCTGTATCTTTTGTCTTTTTTATCAAAACAGCGTTTTTTAAAAGCGATTCTAGCTCTGCTATTTTTCTTTCGTTCATCTCTTGAGCTTCTTTTGCCTCCATATATTCTGCGTTCTCTGAAAGATCACCGAATTTTTTTGCTTCTTCTATCTTTTTTGATATTTCTTGCCTTTTTTCAGTCTTTAAAATCTCAAGCTCCTTTTTTAGCTCTTCGTACCTTTCTTTTGTTACATATTCTTGGTTGTTTTGATCAGTCATTATTTTAACTCTAATTCTTATTTTTAGTATGATAATCTAATTTTTACGCTTGGTCAATAAAATCACAAGCTTGATAAAACATCTTCACAGTGCCCAGAAACAGAAACTTTTCTGTAAATTTTTTGTATTTTCCCCTTTTCATCTATTACAAAAGTAGAACGCTCTACACCCATAAATTTTTTTCCATACATACTTTTTTCCTTCCAAACCCCATATTTTTCAGCAACTTTATGGTCTTTGTCTGATAAAAGCTCAAAAGGTATGTTTTCTTTTTCTATAAATTTAAGATGCCTTTCTAAAGAATCTGGACTTACACCTAAAATAACAGCATTGGATTTTTTGAATTTTTCGTAAAGATCACGAAATCCTTGTGCTTCTTTTGTACAGCCCGGCGTCATATCTTTTGGATAAAAATATAAGACCACCTTTTTTCCCAAAAAATCTTTTAAAGAAACATCTTTTCCTGAAGAAGATGGAAGCGTGAACTGTGGAGCTTTTGCTCCTTCTTTTATTATTGGCATATTTGCTTTTTTCATAGGTTTTTAATTAATTTTTAATGTTGTTGTCATTCAAATTAAAATATTCTTTGTAAACCTCCTTTGCAACAGGCACGGCAGTAGCAGATCCTTCTCCTCCTTTTTCTACCAAAATAGTAAGAACTATCTGCGGATCATCATAAGGAGCAAAAGAAACAAACCAAGCATGTGATTTTCCATCTCCAATTTGAGCTGTTCCTGTCTTTCCTGCAATTTTTATAGGCAGATCTGCCAGCCTCCTTGCTGAACCTTCTGTTACTGCCATTCTTAATCCTTTTTTTACAGTTGCTATGTTATCTTTTTTTATAAAGCCACTTCTTATCTTTTTTGGCTTATTTTCAAAGATAACTTTTTTATCTTTGTCTATAATCTTTTTCAAAAGATACGGCTTAAATAAAGTACCGCCATTTGCAATAGCAGACATAGCAACAGTAAGCTGAAGCGGAGTAACTAAAACATTTCCTTGTCCTATGGAAGATATATAAGTGTCTCCTGTGTACCATTCTTCTTTTTTGTTTTGTAATTTCCATTTAGGATCTGGAATAAGCCCTTGTTTTTCTCCTGTTAAATCTATACCTGTTGGACTTCCAAATCCAAACAGATTTAAATATTTTTTTAACTTTTCTATTCCAAGACCATTTATTTTATCATAACCTCCGCCAATAGTATAGAAAAAAACATTTGAAGAAACAGCAAGTGCTTCTTTTACATCTATAATACCATGCCCGCCAACTTTCCAGTCACGAAAGGTATATACTATATCTGGATTGTATTTATTTCTTATTGATATATATCCTACAGTATCATCTATTTTTGTTGATTCTGCTATAACTTTCTCCTCAAGCGCCGCAGAAGCAACAAATGGTTTTATGGAAGACCCGGGAGAATACATCCCAGAGATCACCCTGTTAAAAAGAGGATTTAAAGGATTGCTTATGGTTTTTTTATAAGAGCTTTTAAGATTTGGGTCAGAAAAAATGTTATTATCATAAGAAGGAATGCTGACAAAAGCGAGAATTTCACCAGAATTTGGATCCATTGCAACTGCGGCCGCTCCTTCTGCTGTTTTTGTTTTTTTTACTTGATTTTCTAATTTTTCATATATTATTTTTTGCAATTTAGAGTCTATTGAAAGAACAATGCTGTTTCCAGACACTTCATCTTTTACTTTTTTTTCTTTTTTTAACCTTGATATAGAATCAACATACTGAACAACCAAGCCGTTTTCTCCGCGAAGCACATCATCATAAACAAATTCAATTCCTGATTTTCCTATATAATCCAAAGATGATAAACTCCTGTTTTGTTTCATCTCGGCGCTAGAAACTTTTCCTGTATAGCCAATAATATGCGAAAAAAATTTTCCATCTTTGTAATCTCTTATTGAATTTTTCTTCAGGGAAATTCCAGAAAATCTATTTAAATTTGCTTCAACAAAAAGCGCCTCTTCTCTTTTTATGTTTTCTTTTAAAACTATAGGATAAATGCTGTCTGGGCTTGCGCTTTCTATTTTGTTTAAAACTTCCTTTTGATCCAAAGAAAGCTCTTCTGCCAAAAGTTTAATTGCAGAAACTCTTTCAGAGTAAGATTTTGGCAAATTTGCAGGCACAGCAATCAAATCAATGCTTGGCTTGTTAAAAACCAACTGCTCCATGTTTCTGTCATAAACAACCCCTCTTTGAGACAATACTGGGTAACTTCTGGTTTTGTTGTTTTTTGCAAGGGCAGAATAATTTTCATACTCAAAAACCTGCATTTGAAAAGCTCTACCTAAAAATACAAAAAATACAAAAGCAATAAAAAACAAAAACACAAAAAATGACCTGCTTTTTATTGGTATCTCAAGCTTGGAGTCATCTAAATTTTCTGCTGACTTTCTATCAAGCAATATTTCCTCTGGTTCTATAACTTGTTTTGTTGATCTTTTAATAAAGTAATTCATAAAAGCCTATTTTTAAAGTAGTACAAAACAAAAGCAAAAATGGTGTTATAAAAAGCTTCTTTTAACATTTGCTCTGCAAAGACAGAAAAACCTACCCAATTTTGATTATATGCTCCTAAAAATTCAATTATATAAAAAATAGAAAAATACAAAAAATAATACGCAACCGTCCCAAAAAATATAACACCCAAAAAAGAATAAATATTTTTGTAAAAGTCAAAAAATAAAGACAGTCTCAAAGCTAAAAAATATAATATCAAAAATAATAAAACAAATACAAATCCAAAAGTGCCAGAGAAAACCCAAAAAATAAAAGACAAAAACAATATGTAAAAAAACGCCTCTTTTTTGTCCTTTAGCATACAAGCCAAAAACAAAGCAACAACAAGAGGTATGTTTAAAGATACATTTTTATCGTAAAAAAAAGATGACTGAACTAGCACCAAAAAAAATAAAACTAAAAAAACAAAAAAGTATTTAAAAAGCATAAGTTAATACTCTGTTACTACAAAAACCAAATTTGTTTTTAAAGGCAAAAAAGAAGGGCTTAAAAAAGCTTGATTAAAAACGGCATTATCGCTTGTTTTTATGGAGTTTATCCTGCCAACAACTAACCCTTCCGGATAAATTCCATCCAACCCTGAGGTAACAAGCAAATCGCCAACCAAAACCAAATATTTTTTTTCTATTAAATCAACCAACAAAGATTTTCCAAAATATCCTGATGCTACTCCAGAATACACATCTCTTTTTGCATCCTCAGAAAAAAGCTTTACATTTACTTTGCTGTTTCTGTCTGTTATAAGAAGAACCATTGAATAATTTTCATAAACCTCGCTAATTTTTCCAAGAAGTACATTCGGAGAAAGTATTACCGGCATATCTTTTTTTATTCCGTCTCTTTTTCCTTTGTTTATAACAGCAAAATCAGATAGATTGCCAAGATCAAAACTTACTATCTTTGCGTCTTTTATTTTATATCCATTTTGTTTTTTAAGTTTGAGCTGTTCTCTTAAAATTTCGTTTTCTTTTTTTATGGCTTGCAAATCTATAACATCTTTTGTTAATTTTTTATTTTCTTCTTTTAGTTTTGCATTCTCTTTGATAATGTCTTTTATGCTAAATACAGCGCCAAACCATTCAGAAAAAAAGTTTTTTATTGAAAATAAAGCGCTTTGTGGCTTTTCAGAAACAAAAAATACAAAATTTGAAGTTTTGTCAAAAAAAGAAAAAAAAGTAAAAGATAATACTAAAAAAGAAATCAAAAACAAAATAAAAAATTTAGCATTTTTGTTTTTTTTCATAAATTTATTCTACTGAGACCAGAACATCAGACAAATCATCAAGATTTTCAAGTATAATTCCTGCTCCAATAACAACAGAAGCCAAAGAATCTTCTGCTATTTTTACCGGAATTTTAGTTTCCTCTTCTATTTTTCTATCAAGTCCTTTAAGCAAAGAACCTCCTCCGGTTAAAATAATACCGTTTTTTAATAAGTCAGCTACAAGTTCAGGGGGAGCAGATTCAACAGTATTTTTTATTGCGCCAACCAAAATATCAACAGAATGAGAAAGCGCTTTTCTTATTTCCTCATCATCAACAATAATCTCTTTTGGAAGACCAGAAACCAGATCCCTACCCCTCATAACAGTATTTAATCGTTCTTCTTGCGGATAAGCAGAACCAACCGCTATTTTTATGTCCTCTGCGGCTTTCTCTCCTATCAGAAGCTTGTACTGATCTCTTGCATATCTTATTATATCTTGGTTTAGCTTGTCTCCTGCAATTTTTAAATTTTTAGACACCACTATTCCTCCCAAAGATATAATAGCAATATCAGTAGTTCCACCGCCTATATCCACTATCAAATTTCCAACAGCATCATTTATTGGCATTCTTGAACCAATAGCTGCTGCCATTGGCTCTTCAACAAGATAAACTTCTCTTGCTCCTGCATTTTTTGCCGCTTCTTCAACTGCTCTTTTTTCAACTTCTGTGATTTGAGAAGGTATTCCTATAACCACTCTTGGTCTTGGCACCAAAGAAGCCGACTCTTTATGAACTTTGTCTATAAAATATTTAAGCATCTGCTCAGTAACTTCAAAATCAGATATAACCCCGTCTATTAAAGGCCTTACTGCAGTAATATGCCCCGGAGTTCTTCCAACCATTTTTTTTGCTTCTTTGCCAATAGCCAAAACCTGCCCGGTTTTTTGGTTTATAGCAACGACAGACGGTTCATTAATGACTATCCCCCTACCCTTTACATAAACCAATGTATTTGCGGTTCCCAAATCTATTCCAATATCTTTTGAAAAGTGTCCAAATATCTTATTTAGCATATTTTTAATATTTTAGATAAACGCATAGTATCACATTGAAAGTTCAATTTCAATGCCACCCAAACATTACACTTTACGCGATCGCGTAAAGTGTAATGAATTTTTGTAAATAAAAATAAAAGGAATTGGTTGCAATCCCCTTAAAGTTAAGCAAAAAACTATTATTTTTAGTAAATTTTTCCTGACAGAAAAACAAAGCTGAACATCCTTTGCAGATATAATATTCTACCCACGCGCGTCCTCCAGGACCCAATATTTTGTTGCTTTTTAGGCAACTTTATCCGCAACCGCAAATTTTGCACTTAAAATCTATCTTTGCTTTTTCAGTCTGCATAACAACAATACCTCCTTTTTTATGGATTGATAAAAAACTTTTAAAATACGCTTAAAAGATCGGTTAATTTTATCATATCTACTTTACTTTCATTTCTTTTTTTGATTTCCACAGAATTTTGCTCTAAAGTTTTTTGTGTTATTAATATCCTGGTTGGAATGCCTATTAAATCCGCGTCTTTTAATTTCTCTCCAAAAGAAGCGTTTTCTCTGTCATCATAAAAAACATCTACTCCCTTGTTTTTTAGATCATCGTAAATTTTATCTGCAGTTTCTTTTACCTTTCCATCTTTTGAAGGAAGCATTACCAAATGAACAGAAAAAGGAGCAATGTTTTCAGGCCAAATTATTCCATTCTCATCAGAGTTTAACTCAACCACAGCTCCCATAAGCCTGGTTGGACTCATACCATAAGAACCCATATACACAAACTCTTCTTTGCCGTCTTGGGTTTTGTATTTTAAGCCAATTGCCTCAGAAAACTTGTGCCCCAAAGAATATATGTCTCCAACCTCTATTGATTTTGCTTTTTTAAGAGAGTTTTTATCCAGATCTAATCCAAAGTCGCTCAAGATCTCTTCTGAAAAGTCATCTTTGTTTATTGCTATTTTTTTCTGATCATCTATTATATAAATTTCATCTTCCCCCGCGTCTGATATGGTTTGAAATTCATAGGAATATTTAGAAAAAGAACCTCCAGAAGATATAGTAAGATATGTTTTTTTGCCCATACCAAGCTCAGAGAAAATATTCATATATACATCTTTCATTTTTTCATAAAACTTTTCATGCTCTTCTTTGTCTTTTGAAAAAGAATAAAGATCTTTCATCAAAAACTCACGACAACGCATAAGGCCAGATTTTGCCCTTTGTTCGTTTCTGAATTTTGTCTGTATCTGATAAGCATAAAAAGGCAAGTCTTTGTATGAAAAAACAAAATTTTTCATTATTTTTGTTATTGGCTCCTCATGAGTAAAACCAAGTCCAAGCTCAGATCCATTTTTTAGTTTTGTCTTAAACCAGTTATCTACCACTTCATCACTCCACCTTCCTGTGCTTTGCCAAGCTCCTTTGTCCTGCAAAACTGTCATTAAAATTTCTTTCCCTCCGGCCTCATCCATATGTTTTCTTATAATCCCCTCTATTTTTCTTAATACCCTAAGCCCCAAAGGCAAAAAAGAATAAACCCCTGCCATCTCTTTGTCTATAAATCCTGCCTTTATCAAAAGCTGGGCATTTTTTGAAACTTCATCTTTTGGAGCTTCTTTTCTAGTTTTTGTAAATAGTTCGCTTTGCTTCATAAAAAATTAACGCTTAAAACAATCTAGCAATATCCTTTATAGTAACCCAAATCATAAGCAATATCAAAAGCAAAACCCCGATAGTTTGAAAAGCCATCTCAACTTTTTTTGGAACAGGAGATCTTTTTACTGCCTCAATAAGCAAAAACACAAACCTTCCTCCGTCCAAAGCAGGTATAGGAAACAAGTTAATTATAGCCAGATTGATTGATAAAATAGCAGCAAACTGTATAAGGTAAGGCAAACCAAGCTGGGTAAACTGATAAGTTAACTGGCCAATTCCCAAAGGGCCAGCAAGCTCTGCCCCAGCATTTCCTTGTGTGATTAAGTTTTTTAAAATATCATAAAAACCGGCAACAAAAACAGCAGTATAGACAAGAGTTGCTTTTGCGCCTTCAATTGGAGCTTCATACCACACAGAGGAAACAATCCCCACCTTTGCCAGCGCTATCCCCATTGGACCTTCATTTTCTCCCACTTCTTTTCTTGGAGTTACCACTATGCTTTCAATATTCTCCCCTCTTTTTACCTGAACCACCACTTCTTCCCCCTTGTATTTTCCAACAAACTCCTGTACATCTTTTATATCAGAAACCAAAACAGAATCATCTTTATAAGACAATTTATATATTGAATCCCCTATACTAAGCCCTGCTTTTTGAGCAGGAGAATCAGGAAAAACTTGAGATACAATAACGCTCACATCTCTTGCTCTGTCTATATTTTGTTCATTTACTTCTCTTGGCAAGCCATACAAAAAACCAACAGTAAGCAAAACAAAAGCAAGCACCCAATTCATAAACACACCTGCCAAAACGACCACCATTCTTTGCCAAACTGGCTTTGATATAAAACTGTCAGGAGACCCTTCCCCTTCTCTATCTTCCCCAAATATCTTAACAAAACCGCCAAGCGGTATCCAATTTATTGAATATTCTGTTTCTCCGAATTTTTTCTTCCATATTCTTGGAGGAAAACCAAAACCAAACTCATCAACTCTTATGCCAAATTTCCTTGCGGCTTTGAAGTGCCCCCATTCGTGTACCAAAACAAGCAATGCCAGTATTATTATAAAAACTATTATTGAAAGTAAAACAAACATCTTTTTGTTATTTTAATTTTCTAATATATCTTTTTCTTTTGCTTCTTTTATTTCTTTTATTTTACTATTGTATTCGTCTGTTAATTTCTGGACAAGCTCTTTTGATTTAAATTTATCGTCTTCTGTAAACTCTCCCTCTTTTTCTCTTTTGTCTATCTCTTTCATTGCCTGCTCCCTTTCCTGTCTTATTGCTATTTTTGCTTCTTCGGTTTTTTGACTTAGGACTTTTATAAGCTGTTCTCTTCTTTCTTGGGTAAGCGCAGGAATGTTTATCCTTACAAAATCGCTTTCTGCAATCGGAGCAAGGCCAAGCTGAGAGTTTTTTATCGCAGATTCAATAGCAGGTATGGCATTTTTATCCCACGGCTTTATAACTATAGTGCTTGGTGGCTGGACTGTTATTGAAGCTATTTGGTTCAGCGGAGTTGGAACACCAAAATAGTCTGCTTTTATACCCTCAACCAAAGCAGAAGATGCCCTGCCTGTCCGCAAAGAAGCTATTTCCCCTTTAAAATGCTCCAGCGTTTTTTCCATTTTTTCTTTTGTAGGATTTAATATATCCTCGTACATAATAAAATAAAACTTAATGAATTATTTATAGATAAAGTATATCAGAAAGAATATAAATTTCAAATTTAATTATACAAACAAAAGTTACTTAACTATCTCACGATCGTGAGATAGTTAAGTAACTTTTGTAAAAATGACGATTCATAACTCACAATTTAAATTCATAATTTATAATTAATCCCTACATATTGCATAAAATTTAAAAAAACTATAACATACATAATTATATTCTTTGAACTTTCAAAAAGGAGGGTTAAAAATGTTGGAAAATGAGATTAGTCAAAGAAAAAAAGAAGAAATGGACAAAGCAAAAAATATGGGAGATTATATTTATATCCCCGTTCAGATAGGAAGGTTTTTTAATTTAATCCCTCTTAAAATTCAAATACAAGATAGAAAAATTTCTATTTCCATTCCATCAGAGGACAGCCAATTTTCTTCCGAACTTAAGCTGGAAGCAATGAAAATTTTAGAAAAACTTGCAAAAACATTAACAGAAGAAAAAATTCTGTTTGAAAAATACTATAACAAATGGAATATAGATAAAATAAAAATCCCTGTTTTTGAAGACAACCCCCGTTAAATTAAAACGGGGGTTTATATTTTCTGGACCATTATCATATTAGTTCCGCCAACATGACCAAAAGGAACTCCTGCGGCTATTAGAACTTTATCTCCTTTTTTTGCAAATCTATTTTTTGTTGCAAATTTTTTTACTTCATCTAAAACATCAGCAACATACTTAAATGGCTTTATAATAACCGGATGAGTTCCAAAGCTTAAAACAACTTTATTTGCGGTTTTTTGGCTTGGAGTCATAACAATAATCGGCTGGCTTGGCTTAAAACGAGAGATCATTCTTGCAGTAAGGCCAGTTTCTGTTAGGGCTATTATTGCTTTTGCTTGCACATCTCTTGCTGTCTCAACCGCTGACTCAGATATAGCGTCAATAGTGCTTTTTGTATTTTGTTCATTTGCAATAATGTTTATTTTTGGATAATTTTTTTCTGTTTGTAAAGCAACTTTTCTCATCATAGCAACAACCTCAACTGGATTTTCTCCCAAAGCAGTTTCTTCTGAAAGCATCACTGCATCAGCTCCGTCCAATATTGAATTTGCAATATCAGAAACTTCTGCCCTTGTTGGAACTGGAGATTTTATCATAGACTCAAGCATCTGGGTTGCAACAATAACTGGCTTTCCAAGCTTATTGCATTTTTTTATTATAACTTTCTGCAAATACGGAACATCTTCTGGAGGCATCTCAACTGCCAAATCTCCCCTTGCAACCATAACAGCATCAGCTTCCTTTATTATCTCATCTAAATTTTCTATAGCTTCTTTTGTTTCTATTTTTGCTATAATACCAGTATCTGACTTTTTATTTTTTAAAAATTTTCTCAACTCTTTTATATCTGATGCCTTTCTTACAAAAGACAAAGCAATATAATCAACATCTTGAGTTGCTCCAAAATTTAAGTCTTTTTTATCTTTATCTGTAAGTGAGCTTATTTTAAGATATGCTCCCGGAATATTTACTCCCCTTCTGCCCTTTGTTTCTCCGCCAATAATAATTTTGCATTTTATTTCATTTTTCGTTATTGAAATAACCTCCAGTTTTTTCTTGCCATCATCAAGCAATATTATACTGCCTTTTTTAACCTCTTTTGGAAGAGTTTTGTAACTTACAAATACTTTGCTTTCATCTCCAAGGCAAGGCTTGGTTGTTAAAGTTATAAATTTTCCTTTTTTTAAATTTACTTTCTCGGCATAAAAATCTCCTATTCTTATTTTAGGGCCAGAAAGGTCTTGTATTATAGCAATAGTTGCTCCAAGCTTTTTTGCGGCTGATCTTATATGATTTACATTTTTTTGGTGGCTTTTGTGATCGCCATGAGAAAAGTTCAAGCGAAAAAGATTAACGCCAGATTTTATCATTTTGGCTATAGTTTTTTGATCGGCTGATGCCGGACCAATCGTTGCCACTATTCTTGTTTTTTTAATCGTCATCTTTTTGATTTATTAAATAAAGAGCCCCAAAAAGCCCATTTTTGCTTCCTAGTTGAGAAAGCAGTATTTTTGGTTTTTGGGGAAACACCTTTAATATTTGGTTCAAATAAAAAGAAACCCTATCTGGAAAAATATCTTTTTTCTTAACAAGCCCCCCTCCTAAAACAACAACTTCAGGAGACCAAAATACTATAGCATTACTTACCCCAACTGCGCAAATTTTTGAAATTTCTTCCCAAATTCTTTCATCTTTTAACTCTTCTGGAGATATCCCATATCTTTTTTTTAAGCTATTCCCCCCAACAAAACTTTCAAGATCTCCTGACTCTTTGCATTGTTTGCAAAATGCCTGCTGAAAATCTATTATCTGATGTCCCGGCTCAAAGCCAAAAGAGTTCTTGTCTATTTTTTTGTTTACTACTTTTGCTCCGCCAACTCCGGTGCTAAAAGTAAGATAAGCAACTATATCATAACCTTTCCCTGCTCCAAATACAGCCTCGCCAAGCGCAGCGAGATTTGCATCGTTTTCCAAGATAACCTTACAAGAAAGCTCTTCTGATAAAATGTTTTTTAGATTTATCCCAACCCATCTTGAAAGATTTGGAGAAGCTACCATTTTATCTTTTTTTTCAGATAAAATGCCCGCTATTCCCCCACAAGCTAACTTTATATCCTTGTACTGTTTTGCTTTATCTTTGATAATTGCAATTTCATCTTTTATATCATCTTGCGTATCAAACTCATAAAAATCAGAAATAGCATTTTCATTATTTGAAAATGCTATTTTCGTTTTTGTTGCTCCTATATCAAAAACAAGATGCATAAACTTAATTAATTTTTTGGACTAAAAGGATTCCTTATTTCTGTCCCAAACGGTTTTGTTATGGTATCTTCCAATGGATTTTCTATTTCTTTTGGCCTGTTTCTTTCCGCTTCAAGCCTTAACCTTTCTTGGGCATCTCTTATTGCTTTTTCAGCAGCCTTTCTTTGCTCTTCTAAAAGCTCAATCCTTCCTTGTTGTTTTCCCTCTTCTATTCCTTGAACCTTTCCTTTTTTAAATCCAGAAGATGCCCCGGCAATGTAAGCGACAATAAGAAGACCCACAAAAAAAGTTGCCAAAGCCGCTTTCATAAAAAGAGAAGACGAAGTTTTTATATCAGAAGTATGTTTCTTTTTTGTTTTTGGCATTTTTATAAATTAATTATTATTTTGCTTTTAATATTATAACAACAAAATCAATAAATTTCTATTTTTAATCCACAGAAACTATTTATCCAAAATTGCCCTTGCTTCTTTTTTATACTCTTCAACCGAAGGCTGATCAAAAGCATTTACCTCCAAAAGCTCAGCAAGATACATTATCTCTATCATTTTAAACTGCAAAAACTCCCCCAAAGAGAACTCATCCAAACAAGAAAGCAAAACTTCAACAAAAGGTATTTTGTTGTTTTTGTATGCTAACTTAGTCCCTTCATATATGGAGCTTAATATTTCTTCAAACCCTTTGCCTTTTATACCTTTTACCAACCCTTCAAAAAACAAATCGTTAGGCACAAAAATTTGATTTTCTTTTTTTTCAACATTTACAAAAGTTGTAAATTTATCTTTTGGCCCGCCAAAAAAAAGCTGAGCTACCGAATGCAAATCCGTTGACCCCAAAGAGACAATTGGTGTTATTCCTGAATTAACAATTTTTCCTTCTTTATTTTTTTTCTTACCCAAAGACTCGCCCATAAGCTGTCTGTACCACAAGCCAACAGCATTTAAATTAGGATCAAAAAAGAAGCTGTTTGATATATTAATGCCGTGCTTTGAATGCAAAAACATCAAAACCGAAGATGCAAGCGCGGGGTTTTTTGATATGTCATCTTCCAAGCAAACTCCTGCTATATTTTTTGCTCCTTTTGTTAGCTTTTCTATGTCAATTTTTGCAAGAGCTAAAGGAAAAAGCCCAACAGCAGAAAAAACAGAATATCTTCCGCCAACTTTTTTCGGAATTTTTAGAGTATCTACTCCTATTTTTTGCGCAAACTCATAAAGCAAAGAGTCCTGATCGGTTGTAGCAACCACCCTGTCTTTTATTTTTTTGCCGCCAAGCTGAGAAAATAAAGATTCAAAATTCGCTATTGTTTCCACAGTAGATCCTGATTTTGATATTACATTTATTAAAATCTCTGAAGAATCTTTTACATCTTTTAATATATTTGTTAAATCAAAAAAATTTTTTTGGCTTAAAGTATCCAAAAAAAGAATTTTAGGCAAACCATCAGAAACAGCAGTATGCAATACTCCTCGCAAGGCCTGATAAACCGCCATTGTTCCCAAATTAGAACCGCCAATCCCAACAACAACAATGTATTTTAAATTTCCGTTTGACTTTTTTTTTGCCATTTCCAAAACATCGCTTTTTATATTTTCGTCAAACGGCAAATTCAAAGACGCCTCATCATATTCGTACCCCCCTTTTTTAACAATATCGTTTAGTTTTCTTATGTAACCATTCAAAAGAGAAGCTGTGTTTTTGATATCTTCTTCTTCTAAAAAACAGGTGTTTTTGTAAAAAAACTTCATATTTTTTAATACAAACTTTTATCCAAATAAATATCTCCTTTTATCTTTTTAAGTATTCTTGCTGGCACATCATTTATATTACCATTTTCTTTGAAGTTAGCAAAAGCTTCCCTTTTCTCTTTGCCAAAAACAAATACAAAAACATGGTTGAGTTTTTTTAAAAATGTGCATGTGGTGCTAATTCTTTTTTTGTGTTTGTTTTTAGATGAAGCGTCATAGGCAACAACCCAATTTTTGGCGCAAAAAAGCTCGTTGAACTTTTTTTTGCTTTCTGAAAAAGGCATTATTCCAGAAGTGTGCCCGTCAGGACCAATTCCTGCTGTTGCTATCATAATTTTATTTTTATTTTTTCTATACCAATTTTTAATTTCGTTCTCAAAATAAAAAGCAAGCTCTTTTTGGCTTTGTTTTGACTTTACGCTTGTGTCAAAAAAAGAAACTTTTTTGCTTTTTGCTTTTTTAAAAAAACTTGTTTTTTTAAGCTGTGAAAAATTGTTGTTTTTGTTTGTTTTATCGTACCTTTCATCCAAAACACAAACTGTAAGATACTCCCCTAAAACATCTTGTTTTATATAATCAAGCGGCAAAAAAGCAGAACCGCCAGAGACTAAAAACAAAACATTTTTCCTTTGTTTCTTTTTTTTCTCCAAAAACAAAGATATATCGTTTGCCATCTTTTTTGCAAGCTTTATTTTATCCGAGTCAGTATGAACTTTTAACTTTCCTATGTTTTGCATAAAAAATATAGTTTTTTAATTTAAAATTTTACAGAACAATTCAAGAACCGCCAATAGAATTGTTTTTTAAAATATTGTAAAAGCTTAAAAAGCTTAGTTTTTGAAGGCAAAATTTTGCACTGAACTCCGCCAAATGCAAGTGACAGGCTGACATACTGCTTAAGCAAGCCAAAGTTGGTTTTTAAAAAACAACCCTGTTATTTTTTCTCAGAAACATCATGACCACCAAATTGGTTTCTTAAAGCAGAAACCACCTTGCCAGTATAGCTTGGATTTTTTTGAGACTCTTCTCTGAACTTTAATGCTCTCTCTATCACAGGAACAGGCACTCCAAGCTTTTTTGCTGTCTGAACCGTCCAAAGCCCCTCTCCACTTGCCGAAACAGAACCGGATATACCAGAAAGCTCTTGCCCATATTCTTCATATGCTTTTTTTAGCCAACCGGTAAGGCGAGACTCAATAACACTTCTGTTGTTGTAAATTTTTGCAACTTCCAAAAGATTAAGGTCAAACTCTGACTTTTTCAAAACCTCAAAGCCTTCTCCTATTGCCTGCATCATTCCGTATTCTATTCCGTTGTGCACCATTTTCACAAAATGTCCTGCTCCTGACCTTCCCATATATCCATAAGCTCCAGGCGCTGAAATATCGCAAAAGAGTTTCTCGTACTTTTCAAAAAGCTCTTTTGGTCCTCCAACCATTGTGCAAGCGCCGTTTCTTGCTCCGGAAGGACCGCCACTTACTCCAGCATCCATAAACTTAATTCCTTTTTCTTTTAATTTTTCTGCCCTTTTTAAAGTTTCATTAAAGTTTGAATTTCCTCCGTCAATAACAACATCTCCTTGGCAAAGCAAAGGAATAAGGCTGTCCAAAACATCATCTACTGCCTGATGCGGAACCATAAGCCAAATAAGCCTTGGGGCATCTAATTTTTTTATAAGTTCGCTCAAAGAATAAGCGCCTTGGGCTCCTTTTTGCTGGACCTCTTTTATGGCAGGTTCGCTTCTGTTGTAAGCTACAACATCCCAGCCTTTTTCCAAAAGGCGAAAAACCATGTTTTTGCCCATTTTTCCCAAACCAATGTATCCTATTTTCATATTTTTATAATTTTTAATTTTTATTTTTACTTTGGTAATTCTCCTTTTTTGTAAACTTGCGGTTCTTTATCACTCCAAGCATCAAGTATTTTGGTAATAAATCTCCAAGAAGCTAAAATCTCCCGCGTGCTTGCAAACAAAGTCTGGTCCCCCACCATACAATCAAAAAGTATTTTTTCATAAGCGTCTGGCAAAGTTTTTTCTAAAATATCCCTTTCATATTTAAAAGACATCTGTTTTTTTAAATAGTCCATTTCAAGTCCGGGTTTTTTAACAAAAAAATCCAAAAGTATTCCTTCATCTGGCTGAATTTTAAAAGTCAACACATTTTGATGGCTATGGCTCTGATGCTCTCCAATACAAAAGCACGGTTTTTTTTCTTTGAAATAAACTTTAACTTCTGTTTTTGATTCTGGCATTGCCTTTCCACTCTCAAGCACAAAAGGAACATTTTTCCACCTTTCGTTTTTCAAAAATGCAGTTATTTTAAAATAAGTTTCTGTTTTTGATTTTTTGTGCACCCCTTTTTGGTTTTTGTAGCCTTCATACTGCCCTTTTTTAAAATTTTCTATCTCCTTTTTAGTTGGAATTTTCAAAAAAGAAAGAAGTTTTGCCCTGTTTTCCCTTATACTTTTTGCATTCATTTGGATTGGATTTTCCATGGCAACAGCGGCCAAAATTTGTAAAATATGGTTTTGTCCAACATCTCTCAAAGCTCCAATGCCATCATAAAATTCCCCCCTGTTTGCTATATCTATTTTTTCCAATAGTTTTATCTCTATTTTTTCTATATATTTCCCACTCCAAATAGGCTGAAAAATTGAATTGACAAACCTAAAAGTCAAGATATTTTGTATAGTTTCTTTTGCCAAATAATGGTCAATTCTGAAAATCTGCTTTTCTAAAAAAAGCTCTCCTAAAAGCTTATCCAACTCTTTTGCGGTTTTATAGTCCGATCCAAATGGCTTTTCTATTAAAACTCTGGTCCAGCCCTTTTTATCACTGCATGGTATTGTAAGTCCAGACTTTTGAAGATTTACCAATATAGTTTTGTAATTTTTTGGCGGAACAGCAAGATAAAAAAGCTTGTTTGAACAAACCTTCCATTTTTTATCCTGCAAAAAAGAAATATCTGCAACATTTTTGTAGGTTTTTAAATCTTCAAAAAGCCCGGATTGGTATTTTGCAAATTTCAAAAAGCTGTCCAGCTTTTTTTTATCTATTTTCTGCTTGCTGTTTTTTAAAATAGACTCTTTTATTAGCTTTTTGTAGTCTTTTTCTGAAATATCCGACCTTGAAACCCCAAGCAAAGTAAACTTACCTGGCAATATACCTCTTTGATACAAATCAAAAAAAGCCGGATACAGCTTTTTTCTGCTTAAATCTCCCCTTGCTCCAAAAACTACCATTACAGTTGGAAGTTTTACTTTTAAGTTTTTCATTTTTTTAATTTAATGTTTTTACCTTATGGATTTATACCCTCCCAAAACGCCGTTTTTTGAAAGGACTATCTGCCAAAGTTGAAGGTTTCTTGCTCTGAAAGATCCGGCAAAAGATAAAAGATAAAATTTCCACATTCTGTAAAATCTTTCGCCGTACTTGTCTTTTAATTTATCCCAATTTTTATCAAAATTAGAAAACCATGCCATAAGAGTTTTATCATAATCTGCTCCGAAATTATGCCAATCTTCCATTACAAACAATTTTTCTATAGACTTTCCTATTTGTTTTATTGAAGGAACCATGCCCCCCGGAAATATATACTTGTTTACCCAGATATCTCCCATAACGTGGGAGCTGTTTGAACCGACAGTGTGCAACAAAAACAGTCCGTCATCTTTTAAGCATCTGCGTGCTACCTTCATGTAAGTTCTGTAGTTTTTTCTCCCAACATGTTCAAACATTCCCAAAGAAACAATCCTGTCAAACTTTTCATTTACATCTCTGTAATCAGATATTTTTATCTTAACATCAAAGCCTTGGCATATTTTTTCTGCAAGATCGGCCTGCTCTTTTGAAACCGTTATCCCAACAACAGACACTCCATATTTTTCTGCCGCATACTTTGCAAAAGAACCAAAACCACAGCCAATATCCAAAACTTTCATACCGGGCTTTAAGTAAAGCTTTCTACAGACAAGATCAAGCTTTGCTTCTTGCGCCTCATCAAGATTTTTTGCATCCTTCCAGTAACCGCAGGTATAAACCATTCTTTTGTCCAGCATATATCTGTAAAGATCGTTGCCAATATCGTAATGTTTCTGCCCGACAATAAACGCCCTTGATCTTGAACCTAAATTTACCAAAAGAGCGGACAAAGCCATAAAAAATAATTTGCTTTTTCCTATTTTTTTATCTATGTTTAGTTTTCTTAATTTAAATATTAGGTCATCTATACTTTTTGCATCCCACCAACCGTCCATATATGACTCACCAAGCCCCAAAGAACCTTCGGTAATAACTCTTTTGTAAAATTTTTCATTATGAACTTGCAAATCTGCGCCATCTTCGCTTCCTATGACAATATCGCTTCCTGATATTAAATTTTGCACTGTTTTTTTATAATCCATATCTAAATAATAGTTTAATTTTAAGCCTGTGGATAATTTATGTCAAATAAAGACGATTAAAATGTTATAATAAATACACAAAAAGCCAAACCGGCTTTTAAATAACAATTAACTAAAAACATTATGAAATGTAATGTTGGAACAACAGAAAAAATAATAAGAGTTATTTTGGGTATTGGAGCTTTATACCTTGGGTATGTATACAACCCTTGGTGGTATCTTTTAGCTGCAATATTGATAATAACCGCAGCAATAGGATGGTGCCCTCTAACAGCTATGCTTGGCATCAACACATGCAAAAAATCTGAAGAAAACTCAGATGAGCAAAAACAAGAAGAAACTCAAGACAACACACAACAACAAGAAGCTTCACAAACAGAAGAATCTCCTGCAACAAGCGAAGACGGACCATCAATAGAAAGCTGGAAAAGACCGGAACAAAAATAAAGATAAAGCAAACTTCAAACCAAAAACTCCGTTTGCTAGCAGGCAAACGGAGTTTTTGGTTTGAACTTCTTTGTTTGTTCTTTTTTCAAATCCTCCTCTTTTTTCTTTTTTTTGACACATTATTATTTTTTTACATAAATCTCCTTGTATTTAGACAGCATCAATAACTTACAAATGTCAGCTATTTTTTCAATATTTTATGTTTTAAATTCTCATGCCTCCTCTTTTTTAGTTTTTATTAAGCTTTTATATCCCTTTTCTGGAAAAAATAATATTTTTTTGCCTCAAATGCTCTTTTTATCTGTAAATGCTGCCCTTGTCTGCAACATAAACTATTTTTTCCCTATCCTTCTTCCCCCTATTTTCCTTTTTGGTAATTTTCCTCAAAAAAAAGACGATCGTCTTTTTTTTGAGGAAATTTTTTTAATAATTTTGTGAATTT
>JALTWS010000006.1 GCA_027048495.1 Candidatus Azambacteria bacterium | reverse complement strand
AAATAAAACACGATCGTGTTTTATTTTAATCAAAATTTTTAAATGCTATAATAAAGTTTAGATGTTATAATGAATTATTATTAAAATTTATAATAGATTTTTAAGTATAAAAAAATATGGGGAAAGAATATTCACCAATTAAAAAGAAAATTTTGCTTTTGCTCTCTGTTGGGATTGAGCTAAGTTTTAATACATCTCCCTTGGGTCATATTAAAGCATGGAAAAGATTTGGTAGAGAATGGAAAAGCATAAAAGAAGAAGAGTTAAGAAAAGCAATAAGAGATTTTTATAGGAAAAATTTAATTGATTTTAAGAAAAACAATGATGGGACGCAATCTGTTGTAATAACAAAAAAGGGTAGAAAAAAAGTAGAGAAATATAAATTAGACAACTTAAATATAAAAAAGCCTTTAAAGTGGGATAAAAAATGGAGGCTAGTGGTATTTGATATTCCAGAAACAAAAAGAGTAGCAAGAGATGTGTTTAGAAAAAAGATAAAATCAATCGGCTTTTTAGAAATGCAAAAAAGCGTTTGGATATATCCTTATGACTGCGAAGATTTGATAGATTTTATTGTAAATTTTTATAAAATCAATCAACATGTTAATTATATGGTTATTGATAAATTAAAAAACGACAAAAAAATAAAAGCATTTTTTAAACTCTAATTTTAAATAAAAAATTTTTGTTAAAATAAAACACGATCGTGTTTTATTTTAACTTTTTTTGGTGGAGTGTGTTTTGCAAAAAAAATAAGCGCATCGTTGTGCGCTTATTAAAATTAATTTATTTCTTCTTCTGCCATATAAAGTGGCTCTACTGTGCCGTCTGGCTTTTCTTCTTCTAATATTGTTGTAAATCTCCATAAATAAGATATGTGTGAAAGGACTTTTTTTGCGGATTTTTTATCCAATGGTTTGTTTGTTCTATTTTTGTATCTTAGTATCAGACTTCTGTCTGTTTTTATATTTGCTTGTTGGATTTGTATATCAGGATCATAAAAGCTAAGATCATACTGATTTGCAAGAACTTTTCTTATATGCTTATAACCCTGTTCGTTGTGTATTGCAGAAACCTCAAGATAATTTCTATCTTGCTCGTTTTTAAGCGATATAAACTTAAAATCCCTTATAAGTTTTGGCGATAAAAACTGAAGTATAAAACTTTCATCTTTGAAGTTTCTCATTGCAAAGTCAAGTGTTTCTTGCCAGTTTGATCCGGCAATGTCAGGAAACCAAGCTTTGTCTTCTTTTGTTGGGTTTTGGCAAATCCTTTTTATGTCACAAAACATTGCAAATCCCAACGCATACGGATTTATTCCAGAAAAAATTGGAGATTCAAAAGGAGGTTGAAAAATGACATTTGTATGAGACTGCAAAAATTCTATCATAAAAGAGTCATAAAGCAGTCCCTTTTCATACATTTTGTTTATAATAGTGTAATGCCAAAAAGTTGCCCAACCCTCATTCATAACTTGGGTTTGTCTTTGAGGGTAAAAGTATTGGGCTATTTTTCTTACTATTCTTACTATTTCTCTTTCCCATGGCTCCAGCAAGGGAGCATGTTTTTCCATAAAGTACAAAATATTTTCCTGTGGTTCTTTTGGAAAAACATCTTCTTTTTCAGCTTCTTGTTTTTTTGACTTTTTGGGAATCGTTTTTTCCCAGAGTTCATTTATTTGCTGTTGGATTATCTCTTGTCGTTTTTTTTGCCTTTGTTTTTCTTTTTGCAAAGAAATTTTTTGCGGTCTTTTGTATTTGTCAACGCCAAGATTCATTAAAGCGTGGCAGGCGTCCAACAGCTTTTCAACCTTTTCTTCGGAATATTTTTCTTCGCATTCTGAAATGTATTTTTTAGCAAAAAGGAGATAGTCTATTATGCCATCAGCCTGAGTCCAGGTTTTAAAAAGATAGTTATTTTTAAAAAAAGAATTGTGGCCTTGAGCGGCATGAGCCAACACCAAAGCCTGCATCATCATAGTGTTATCTTCCATAAGATATGCGATGCAAGGGTTTGAGTTTATGACTATCTCATACGCCAAGCCCATTTCTCCTTTTTTATATTTTTTTTGCAATTGGGCAACTTTTTTGCCAAATGACCAGTGGTAGTAATTTACTGGCATGCCAACCGAAGCATAGGCCGATATCATTTGTTCAGATGAGATTATCTCTATTTGGTAAGGGTATCTATCAAGAGAAAACTCATCTGCTGTTTTTTGAATTTGATCGTCATATTCTTGTATCAGCTTTAGTGTCCATTCGTGAGGATTTGGAAGTTTCATCGGTCTTGTCCTCCTTTGGATTTTTTTGCGCTAAAAAAGCTTCTGAAGGGTTCTAGTATATCTTTTTCTGGAGTTGTTTTTTGCATTTTGAAGTTTTCAAGGTCTTCTGCCAGACTCTTATATGTCTGCCACAAGTTAGTATCTTCAGATTCGTCGTCTTGTATTTGCAGGTAAAAATAATATTGCAAAAACGGCATAAGACCAGATTTTAAAACTTGATAGGTTTTTGGATTGTCATCAGACCAGTTATCTCCATCAGAAACCTGCGCTATGTATATATTCCAATTTTGGTTGGCATATCTTTGTTTTATTATATCTCTTGCCAAAACAAGCGCGTTAGAAACCACTGTTCCTCCGGTTTCTCTGGAGTAAAAAAATTCTTCTTCTTCGGCTTCTTTTGCCAATGTATGGTGAAGAATGTAGAGTATTTTGACATTTTTGTAGTTTTTTTTCAAAAACCAATAAAGCAAAATAAAAAATTTTTTTGCCGTTGTTTTTTTATCTTCTCCCATAGAACCAGAAACATCCATTATACAAATCATAAGAGCTTTTGATTCTGGGATAGGATACCTTTCTTTTCTGTTGTACCTTAAGTCAAAGACATCTATGAAAGGAATTTTTGAGATCCTTCTTTTTAATTCCGCTATTTCTTCTTCAATCTTTTTGGCTTCTTGCATCTTGTCTTCTTGTTTTAGTCTCTCAAGTAGATCTTCAAGCTCTTGAAGTTTTTTGAGTTTTGGAGCTTTAAGCGCGCTTCTTCTTAACATTGATTTTTTCAAAGACCTTTCAATGTTAAGGTTCGCTTCAGAACCAAAAGAGCAATGTCCAGCTCTTTTCGTTTTGAAGGTTAAAGAATCCTGCGTATCTTTTTTTGTCATATTTGGCAAAGACAAATCTCCAAAACATATATCAAAAAACTCATCTTTTGATATTTCAAAGACAAAACTGTCTTCTCCTTCTCCTCTGTTGGAAGCTTTGTTTTTCTTTCCTTTTCTTTTTTTGGGTTTTGGAATTTTATCTCCTTTGCTATATTTTTTGTTTCCTGGAAGAACAATTTCATAATCTCCATCAGGGGAGTATGAAAACTTAGGTTCTGACATATCATCTGCTGAGATCCAAACAGTTTCTCCGCTTGTTATGTCAGTTACGCTTCTTTTTAAAAGCTTTTTGTCCAGCGCTTTTTTTATTTGTTTTTTGAATTTTTTTATGAACCTCCTTCTGTTTGGAATGCTGGCGCCTTTGTTTTGTTCTCTTCTATCTATTATGTCTATTCGCAAAGCCATAAGACACCTCCTTTTAGGTAAGTTGCGCGGCGTCCTCGCAAACACGAGGACGCCGCGATGGATTTTTAAGAGTTTTTCCTTGTTCGCAGATACCACTCGCAAAGCAAGCGGACTTGTTTTTGAGTATAGCCTTTTTTGACCATTCTTCTGACAAAATCATTGTGTTTTTTTTCGTCTTCCTGAGAAGATTTTGCTCCAAATGATATGACAGGAATAAGATCTTCTGTGCTTGAGAAGATCTTTTTTTCAATCACTTCTTTGAGTTTTTCATAACTTGTCCAAGAGGGATTTTTCCCTCCGTTGTTTGCTCGCGCCCTTAGCACGAAATTGACAATTTCGTTTCGGAAGTCTTTTGGATTGCTTATTCCAGCAGGTTTTTCAATTTTTTCCAACTCTTCATTGAGAGTTTGCCTGTCAAAAACTTCTCCTGTGTCTGGATCCTGATATTGCTCATCTTGGATCCAAAAATCAGCATAAGTGACATACCTGTCAAAAACATTTTGACCATACTCAGCGTAAGACTCAAGATAGGCAGTTTGGATTTCCTTTCCGATAAATTCCTGATACTCAGGCACAAGGTACTGCTTCAAAAAAGACAAATACCTTTCCTGAGTTTCTTCGCCAAACTGTTCTTTTATAATCTGCTGTTCCAGCACATACAAAAGATGCACCGGGTTTGCCGCAACTTCTTGATGATCAAAATTAAAGACCCTTGAGAGTATTTTGAAGGCAAATCGGGTTGATATGCCCGTCATGCCTTCATCTACTCCAGCAAAATCTTTGTATTCTTGTATTGATTTTGCCTTTGGATCTGTGTCTTTTAGGTTTTGTCCATCGTAAACTTTCATCTTGGAAAAGATGCTTGAGTTTTCCGGTTCTTTAATCCTTGTCAGAACAGAAAACTCTGCCATCATTCGCAAAGTCCATGGCGCACACGGAGCATCTGCAAGAGAGCTTTCTCTTAGGAGTTTTTGGTAGATTTTTATTTCATCAGACACCCTAAGGCAGTAGGGAACTTTTACAATGTATATTCTGTCCAAAAAGGCTTCGTTGTTTTTGTTGTTTTTAAACGAAAGCCATTCAGACTCATTTGAATGCGCCATTATTATTCCGTCAAACGGAATCGCCGGCAAACCTTCCGTTCCCATATAGTTGCCTTCTTGAGTTGCTGTAAGCAAGGGATGAAGGACTTTTATAGGAGCTTTGAACATTTCAACAAAGTCTAAAATGCCTCTGTTGGCTCTGCACAAGCCTCCAGAGTATGAGTATGCGTCTGTGTCATCTTGTGAATACTCTTCCAGCTTTCTTATGTCCACTTTTCCAACCAAAGACGAAATATCTTGGTTGTTTTCATCTCCCGGCTCTGTTTTTGCAATAGCAATTTGTTCCAAAACAGAAGGATATACCTTAATGACAGTAAACTTTCTTATGTCTCCATTAAACTCTTTGAGCCTCTTGATAGCCCAAGGAGACATTATCTGTCCAAGGTATCTTTTTGGTATGCCATAACAATCCTGAAGGATTTCAGCGTCTTCCGATACAGAAAAAAGTCCCAAAGGAGACTCATAAATTGGAGATCCTTTAATGGCATAAAACGGAATTTTTTGCATAAGGTTTTTTAGCCTTTCTGCAATGGAAGACTTGCCTCCGCCAACAGGACCAAGAAGATACAAAATCTGCTTTTTTTCTTCCAAGCCTTGAGCGGCATGGCGAAAAAAAGCAACAACTTGCTCTATTGTATCTTCCATTCCATAAAAATCCTCAAACGCAGGATAGACTTTTATAACTCTGTTGGAAAATATTCTGCTTAAACGAGGATCTTTTTTAGTGTCAATTGTTTTTGGCTTTCCAATGGCTTTGAGCATTCTTTCTGCTGGAGAGGCATAAGCCAAAGGATTGTCTTTGCATATCTGAAGATACTCTTCAATAGAGTATTCCTCAGGTTGTTGGTCTTGGAACCTGTTTTCGTAATGGGAAAAAATATCCATCTTGTCCTCCTTTTGAGTTGGTGTATTTTGTTGTCAATGAGCGTTGTTGGCATTTAGCCTAAATCAACAATAACAACATAGGATTTATATGTAAACATTGACAAAGTTAAAATTTATTTTTTAATTTTTAGGCTTTAATGTGGATATTTTTTTGTTTTTAACTTTTTAATTTGTTATTTTTAAATTAAATAATTTTTTATTATATGAAACATAAAACTCTTGTAATAATATTTTCTCTTACCTTCCTCTCCCTTTTTGGATCAATACTAATCCAAAAAGCTTTTGCTGGTGCTTGGAAAGATGCCCCAGCAACTCCTCCAAACTACGGAACAATACAAGGAGAAAGAGAAATAGACTTCAAGCCTGTAACACTAGGAGATGATGTCCAATACAAAACAGGCCCTTTTGGAGTGGGAACAAGAGGCATAGACACAACTTACGGCCTTACCATAGGAACAACAACTCCAAATGGAA
>JALTWS010000005.1 GCA_027048495.1 Candidatus Azambacteria bacterium | reverse complement strand
AGAAAACGCATTGCAAATACTTACAATAAAAAAAATCAGTTTTTTATCGAAAACAATCAAATAAATTTTCCTCAAAAAAAAAAAAAAAAAAAAAAAAAAAAAAAAAAAAAAAAAAAAAAAAAATAATTTTTTTAACAAAAAAAATAAAAAAAATTTTCCAAAAAAAAAAAAAAAAAAAAAAGACGATCGTCTTTTTTTTTGAGGAAAAATAGAACCTATTTTTAACTTAAACAAGCAATATGTGTGCAATATGTTATGGGCGAGTACATTTTATTGACAGAAACTTGTTTTTGTGATATTACTGCGCACCATAAAAAGTAGGTTACATTGTATTTATGATATTCTCTAAAAAACAAATTGTTGTAATATTTTTTGTTTTTTGCTTTGTGTTTTTTGGCGGTTTGCCTGCTTTTGCAGGTCCAATTGAAGATCTGAAGCCGGGAGAGTGGTATGAAGTTCCAAATTCTAAACTTGAAGATGTGTCTCCTTATCCTGGTGTGCGAAACATAATGGCGGCATGGAATGGCGGAGCGTATGATACAAAAAGAGAAAGGCTGATAATATGGGGAGGAGGACATGGAGATTACTGGGGAAATGAGTTTTATGTTTTTGATGTTAACAGCTTAAAATGGATAAAATTGAACGATCCTTACTTGCCGGCAAAAGATTTTGGCTGGGGAGTTGGCTACAATGTTTATCCTGATGGGTCTCCTGCTTCTGTGCATACTTATGATGGCATAGAATATATACCATATCTAGACAAGTTTTTTACTGTTGGAGGGTCAAGATGGAGAGATGGAAATGGAACAGATGTTACGGCTCTGTTTGATTTTGACACTTTAAAATGGAGCATAAAATCAAAATTCCCTGCTTATTTTAGAGTTGGTTTGGCAAGCGCTTATGATCCAAAAACAAAAAAAGTCCTTGTTATAAGCTCAGGAAGCATGTATGCTTATGATCCAAGCTTGGATAAATGGACAAAAGTTTTTTCTGGAAGTGTTTCAACTGGAGGAGTTGGAGCTTTGGATCCAGAAAGAAGAAAATTTGTTTGGATAGGTAATGGTTATGCTTATATTTACGACATATCTGATCTTGGCAATGTAACAATGAAAAAGTTAAATGCTGTGGGTGATACTGAAATAGAAAATTATCTTCCCGGCATTGATTATGATTACAATTCAAAAAAGTTAGTTGCTTGGAACGGCGGAGAGAATGTTTATGTTTTGGACATTTCTGTTTCTCCTCCAAGATGGACAAAAGTTTCTCCTTCTTTGTCCAACAAGGTTGTGCCAACAAGCGCAACAAAATGGGGAACATATGGAAGATGGAGGTATATACCATCAAAAGGAGTTTTTATTGGTGTGAACAGAACAAATGAAAATGTATATTTTTACAGATTATCTGATTTTAAAGCCGGGCAAAACAATAACTCCCAAACAACAGACAATAACTCAACAGGCAATAATATTGTCCCTGAGGTAACATTAGAATTTACTTCTGACAAAAATTCTTTGAATGCTCCGGGAAATATAACATTAAGCTGGAATGCAAAAGGAGCAGATAGGTGTGTTGCTTCTTTTGGCTGGCAGGGGGAAAAGCCAACTTCTGGATTAGAAATTATAACAATAAACAAAAGTGATGCTTTTGGATTAACATGCCAAAACTCAAAATTTAGCAAAAGCTTAACTTTGCAAATTTCTTTAAACCAGCAGGAGGCTCAAAACAATCAAAACCAAAACAACAACAATAACCAAACTTCACAACAAGGACAAAACCAAAACAACAATCAAAACGGCACAAATTCGTTTTATATACCAGACGATACCTGGGTTGCTGTTAAATTACCGGGAATAGGAAAAGCTCCATTTGGAGAAATGAAGCACATGAGGCTGGCATACAATTCAAAGAACAAAAGGATATACTTTTTGGGTGGTGATTTTGCTGGAGAAAGGTTTTATGCTTCTGGAAGAAACGAAATATATTCATATTCAATAGAGCAAAACAAATGGTACAAAGAGCAGGGCTATTGCCGCAATGACGGTACATATTATCCGCCTGGTCCTGATCAGGTAGGTTGGGTTTATGATAGCAAAAGGGATTTGTTCTGGATGTTGCCCGGATACACTTCTCCCGGATCAAAAAACAACTGCCAAGACAGGGACAAAATGATAGGAGAAATAATGGCTTTTGATCCTAATACAAAAACATGGATATTTGAAAACAGGTCTTTGGCAGGAAGAGAGTTTTTATCATCAAGAAAATTTGCTCAGTATGATCCTAAAACAGACAGTATAATAAGATTTGCTTGGACAGGGTCAGGGCCAAGAGTTGAAATATACAACATAAGCCAAGACAAATGGACAACAAAACTTTACAAATCAGATGCTCGTTTGGGGTTTGACTATACCGCGATGGATTTGAAAAGAAGGGTAATTTATATGGTAAGCCCGTATGAAGGAAAGTTGATGGAATATAATATGGATGATATGTCCATAAGGTATATTTCTGATTTGCCAATAGGCGCTGTTTCTCCGGAAAATACGTATCCTGTTTGGGATTCAAACAATGAAGTTTTGCTTTGGTTTGTTTATGGGTCTAAAAAACCGCTAAGGCTTTTTGTCTATGATCCAAAGTTAAACTCTTGGGAAGAAAAAGCAATAAATCAGCCAGATGGTTTAGTTCCAAGAGGAAATGCATTTGTATATAATCCTGATCTTAATGTTACTTTGATAATTGGAGGTTATGAGCCTGCAAATCCTTACATGTATTTTTACAGATACAAAAGCACAAAAAAAGATGCTCAAGGCCAAAACGACAACAACAATACAAACGGTAACATAAACAATGCACAAAACAACAACCAAAATGACAATATAAGCGATAACAATAATACAGATAAAAATAACAACCAAAGCAACAATACTGCTGATGATAAAAAAGAGAACGAAAACTACCAAAACAGCAGTGTATTTTATGCAAACCCAGACAATTACGAAAACATAGTAAGCAATCTAAAAGCAGGAGATATTCTTAAACTGTCTTCTGGAGAATATAAGCATGGTTTGCATATTGTTAATTTAAACGGACAAAAAGACAAACCTATAATAATTGAAGGGCCAAAAGACAAAAGCGCAGTTTTTTTGGGAAGAAGCTGTTGCAATACCGTTCAGATAGAAAACTCAAGCTATGTTGTTATAAAAAACCTAACTTTAGATGGGAAAAATATAGACGGCATAGACGGGGTTAATTCAAGAGGTATTACAAAAAATATTACAATATCAGGGTTTGTTATTTTAAACCATGGAAAAAGCCAAGGGACAAACGGCATATCAACAAAAGGTCCTGCATTTGGTTGGGTTATTGAAAATAATTTAATAAAGAATGCAGGAACAGGAATTTATCTTGGAGACTCAGATGGATCTGCGCCTTTTGTTGGAGGAGTTATAAAAGGGAACAAAATTTTAGACAGCATAGGATATAACATGCAGATAAAACATCAGAAAGACAGGCCTCAGAATGTAAATTTAGATGAGTTCCCTAAAAAAACGGTTATAAAAAACAACTTGTTTTCAAAAAACAGCAATTATTCTGTTGGAGGCATGGCAAGGCCTAACCTGCTTGTTGGGCATTTTCCAAAACAAGGCAAAGGAAAAGACGATTTTTATGAGATATATCAAAACACATTTTATCAAAATCCATCTGAGTTTTTATTTCAAGGAGAAGGAAATATAGCTTTTTACAACAATTTGCTGGTAAATAATTTTGGAGGAGCTGTAAGTATACAGCCTCATAATGATGTTCCTAAAAATATATACATTTTTCAAAACACTATAGTATCATCTGGGCTACCAATAAGGGTTGTTGGCGCTGATAAAAATTATGAGCAGAAAGTTTTTGCAAATGCAGTTTTTTCTGATAAGGATATAGCAATTGATGAGGATTTTGGAAACTTTAAAAAAGGATATTCTGAAGCAGAAAAATATTTGAAAAATCCTAAAGGAAATTTGGAAAATTTAAGCCTTGTTCCAAAAGAAAAGCTGGAGTTTACTCCTAAAAAAGATTTTTCCGGCATTTATGCTATGTTTGAAAACGCAAATGTTGATTTTTCTGGAAGTAAAATAACAAGCTATAACAATGCTGGGGCGTATTTTGTGCAAAAAGACAATCAAAAACAAGATAAAAACACGGACACAAACAAACAAAATATTTCTGACAACAACAAAGAACAAAAAAACAAAGAAAATGAAAACAAAAAAACCGATGACAAAGATAATCAAAAAAACGACAAGAACAACAAAAACGATGATAAAAAAGCAGAAGATGATACAAACAACGAGAAAAATGACAATAAAAAAATAGAAAATAATAAACAGGAGGATACAAAAAAAGATAAGAAACAAACCACCAAAAAAGAAGAAGATAAAAAGCCAAAAAGAAGAGTTCAAAGCATAGCTATCTCAGGGGGCGGTGGAGGTTTTGCTTACTATTCTTTGAACAATAGCTTGCAAAATAAAAACAAAACAGAAGAAAAATCATCTGATCAGGATGATGCAAAACAAGAAGAATCAGGCAATAAAAACAAAACGCAAAGTGAAAATATAGCAAAAAACCAAAATGCTCCAGAAACAACTTTGCCTTTTGGATTAAAAGACGGGGATATAATATCTGGTCCGGATAGGGTAAAGGTGTATATTGTAAACAAGTATGGTTACAAAAGGCATATCTTTAATCCAAAAGTGTTTGATATGTATGGGCATTTGAAGTGGGAAAATATAAAGTATGTTTCTGAAGATGTCTTGAATTTTTTTGAAACTTCTAGTTTTTACAGAACAGAAGGTCAAAGCAAGGTATTTTTCTTAAAGAAAAATGGTGATTCTGCAGAGAAAAGGTGGGTTAATGTTTCTGGAGAAGATTTTGTTAAGCTTGGTTTTGATTTTAAACAGGTGTTTTTGATAAACAAGCAGGAGGAAAATTATTACAAAGAAGGAGAGCCGATATCTTATCAGGAGATGTACAACATAAAAAATAATATATTTCCAACAGGAACATTAATAAAAAAAGCGGGAAAAGATGACATTTATGTTGTGCTGAAGACAAAAAAGATGAAAATACCAAATCCTTATTTATTCAAAGAGTGGGGGTTTAAATGGTCTGATGTTAAATTGGTAAAAGATGATGTATTTAATAAGTACGGAATTTTAAAATATCCAGAGTCGGGGCTTATAAGAGCAGAAAACGACAAAAAAATATATAAAATAAAAGGAACAAAAAAAATTTGGATACCAACGGTTAGTGAATTTTTACGTCTTGGATATGAACCAAACTCTGAAGTTGTTGTAACAAAAGAGTTTGCAGATGAATTTGAAGAAACAAGCTAGTCTGCGCTTTGCAAAAGCCCAAGAGTAGTCTTGGGCTTTTGTTTTTTTGTGGGATAAATTTGCTTAAATTAAATTTGCATGTAAAATAAATAAGTATGCAAAATAAATTCTATATAACAACAGCAATAGCGTATACAAACTCGGATCCTCATATAGGGTTTGCTTTGGAGCTTTTGCAGGCTGATGTTTTGGCAAGATATCACAGGCAGGCAGGATATAATGTGTATTTTTTGACTGGAACAGACGAGCATGGAAAAAAGATAAAACAAAAAGCCCAAAGCGAGGGAAAAGAGCCAAGAGAGTTTGTAGATGAAGTTTCAAAAAAATTTAAGTTTCTGGCAGAAAAACTAAATATTTCAAATGATTATTTTATTAGAACTTCTGATCAGAAGGTTCATTATCCTGTAGTTTCTGAGCTTTGGAATAAATTGAAAAAAAAGGGAGATATATACAAAGCATCTTATGAGGCTCTTTATTGTGTGGGTTGCGAATCTTTTATATCTGAAAAGGAGCTGGAAAATGGAAAGTGTAAAGACCATAAAAAAGAACCAGAAAAAATCTCAGAAGAGAACTACTTTTTTAAGCTTTCAAAATACAAAGACAAAGTAAAAAAAAGCATAGAAAACGACAAAATAAATATCGTGCCAAAACATAGGAAAAAGGAAATATTGAATCTTTTTTTGTCAGAAAAGTCCGAAGACATTAGTTTTTCAAGACCCAAACAAAGTGTTGGTTGGGGCATAGATGTTCCAGAAGATAAAAGCCAAAAAATATATGTTTGGGCAGATGCTCTGACAAACTATATTTCTGGACTTGGAGGATTTGAGTCTGAAAATTTTAAAAAATTCTGGCCGGCTGATGTTCATTTGATAGGAAAAGATATTTTGCGTTTTCATGCTATGGTTTGGCCGGCGATGCTTTTGGCTTTGGATTTGGAGCTTCCAAAAAATATATATGTGCATGGTTTTGTAACTCACGACGGAATGAAGATGTCAAAAAGCCTTGGTAATGTTGTCAGTCCTTTTGATTTGATTGAAAAATACGGAGTTGAAGCAACAAGATACTATCTTTTGCGTGAAATACCATCTTGTGATGATGGAGATTTTTCTTATAGCAGATTTGAGGATAGGTACAAAAACGATTTGCAAAACGGAATAGGAAATTTAGTTTTAAGAGTTTGCGCAATAGCGTCAAAAAACGAACATCTACTAGAAGGATTAGTTGTTGGATCTGAAGAAAAAAAAGATATTTATGAAAAATACAAAAAAAATATTAGCAACTTTGAGTTAAACTTAGCGCTTGAGACTGTTTTTGAGTTGGTTTCAGAGTCAAATAAGTTGGTTGAAGAATCCAAGCTTTGGGAGTTGCCTAAAAAAGATGAAGAAACATTTAAAGAAATTATTTTAAAACTTGCAGAAAATATTGCAAACATAGCGTATCTTTTGCATCCGTTTTTGCCGGAAACTTCAAAAGAGATATTTTCCGCTCTTGGCATTTCAGAGAAAAAAGAAAAATGGCAAAACCAAAAATTAAAATTTAAAAAACCAGAACCGTTATTTCCGAGGCTTTAAAACTTATTTAATAAAATTATTATGTTAATAGATACACATACCCATACAAACTTAGGTGAATTTTCAGAAGACTATGATAAAGTTATTAAGCGCGCTTTGGACGCTGATATTTGGATTGTAAATGTTGGAACAGACGCAGACACTTCTCAGAAAGCTGTTAAAATTGCTCATCAATACCCAGAAGGTGTGTATGCCGCTTGCGGTTTGCATCCAAACGATGTTTCTGACGATTTTGACTTTGAGCTTTTGGAAAAATTTGCAAAAGATGAAAAAGTAGTTGGAATAGGAGAGACAGGACTTGACTATTTCAGAACAAAAGAAGATGAGAAAAAGGCAAAGCAGATTGATTTTTTTATGAGACATATTCAAATAGCCAAAAAAACTGACAAAGCGCTTATAGTGCATTGCAGAGATGCGCACGAAGATGCGGTCAAAATCTTAAGAGCAAATGCAGAAGGAGTAAGAGGAGTCATACATTTTTTTACCGGAACATTAGAGCAGGCAAAAAAATATGTTGACCTAGGATTTTATATCTCTTTTGCTGGTGTTATAACCTTTGCAAGGGATTATGATGAGGTTATAAAATATGTTCCTCTTGATAGAATGCTTATTGAAACAGACGCTCCTTTTGTTGCTCCTTTGCCCCACAGGGGAAAAAGAAATGAGCCTTACAATGTAAAATATACAGCAGAAAAATTGGCAGAGATAAAAGGTATGACATTTGAGGATGTGGCCGAGCAGACTACTCAAAATGCAAGAGAGTTGTTTAAGATCTGAAGGCTTTATTTTTAGCTTAAAATAAGCTATAATTTTAATAGATTTAGATAATTAACATTTTGGTTCTTTGGGATTTTACCCCGAAGGATTATTAATTTTATGCAGATAACTTGGTATGGTCAGTCTTGTTTTAAAATAGTTAGCGGGCAAACCACTATAATTTTAGATCCGTTTGGTAAAGATACTGGACTTACTCCTCCACGAGGAAAGGCAGATGTTTTACTGGTTTCTGACAGTAACTTAAAGCCTGATGATTATTCTCAAATAAATGCAGACTTTGTTGTTTGCGGGGCTGGAGAGTATGAAATTGGCGGAGTAAATGTAGAAGGAATGTCTGTGTTTAATATGTCAGAGAAAGGAGAGCCTATAAAAATATCTACAATGTATGTGTTTGATATTGAGAAAGTCAGAGTTTGCCATTTGTCTGATTTTTCAGAAGAGCAGGTTTTGCAGTTTTTGGACAAGATAGGGCAGGTTGATATTTTGATGGTTCCTGTTGGTGGAGATTATACAATTGGCAAAGAAAAGGTAAAATCTTTAAATTTTGAAAAAGCAGTTGAAGTAATTTCTGAGATAGATCCAAGACTTGTTATACCTATGAATTTTAAAATTCCAGGGCTTAAAGTTGATCTTGACAGCGTAGATAAATTTTTAAAAGCAGTTGGATTTTCTGGTGATGCAAAAGATAAGATTTCCATAAAGAAAAAAGATCTTCCGCAAGAAGGAAGGGATATTGTTTTAATGAAGCTATCATGACAGACTTTATAAAAAATATACAAAGCAAACCAAAAAAAGACAGAGTTAAGATATTTTTGTTTTTCATGTCTTTGTTTTCTGTGGTTGTTGTGTTTTTTTGGATAGCTTCGTTTAAAACTGATTTGCAAGATGACAGTTCAACAGAAAACATGCCGACATTGCAAGAAAGTATAAAAGCGAGTATAAATGATGTTTTTAAAAAATAAATTAACAAAATATGCCAAAAGATGATTCAGAAAAATTCAATATTGGACAGGTTGCTCCGGTGGAAATAACCGAACAGATGCAGGATTCTTATCTGGATTATGCTATGTCGGTTATAGTTTCAAGGGCGCTTCCTGATGTAAGGGACGGCCTTAAGCCTGTTCAAAGAAGAATTTTGTATGTTATGCATGAGCTTGGTCTTAAGCCTTCTGCTAAGTTTTTGAAATCTGCAAGGGTTGTTGGAGATGTTTTGGGAAAATATCATCCTCATGGAGATTCTTCTGTGTATGGCGCGCTTGCAAGAATGGCTCAGGATTTTTCAATGAGATATCCGCTTATAAACGGGCAAGGAAATTTTGGATCAATTGATGGAGACGCTCCTGCTGCTATGCGTTACACGGAAGCAAAGCTTCAGAAAATATCAGAAGAGTTGCTTGTTGATATAGAAAAAGACACAGTTGACTTCACAGATAACTATGACGGGTCAAGAAAAGAGCCAAAAGTTTTACCGACAAAAATACCACAGCTTTTGTTAAATGGGCAAATGGGTATTGCTGTTGGTATGGCAACAAATATCCCTCCTCACAACTTAGCAGAGGTAATTGATGCTTTGATTTATCTTATTGACAACAAAGATGCAACTGTAGATGACTTGCTTGAGTTTATTTTAGGGCCTGACTTTCCTACCGGAGGAGTGATATACGGCAAAGATGACATAAAAAAAGCATACAATACAGGAAGCGGTCCTATTGTTACTAGGGGAAAAGCTGAGATTGTAGAGAAAAAATCAGGAAAGCATCAGATAGTTATAACAGAGATACCATATCAGGTAAACAAAGCGGCGATGATAGAAAAAATGGCGGAGTTGGTAAAAAACAAAAAAATTGAAGGCATAAAGGATATAAGGGACGAGTCAGACAAAGAGGGGCTAAGAATAACAATAGATCTAAAAAACGATGCTTATCCACAAAAGATATTAAACAAACTTTATAAACTTACTGATTTGCAAAAAGTGTATCATTTGAATATGGTCGCTTTGGTTGACGGAGTTCAGCCTCATGTTTTGTCTTTAAAAAGCGTTTTGGAGTATTTTGTAGAACACAGAAAAGATGTTGTTACAAAAAGGACGCAGTTTGAACTTAAAAAAGCAAAAGACAGAGCTCATATTTTGGAAGGGCTTAAAAAAGCACTTGATCATATTGATAAGATAATAGCAACAATTAAAAAATCAAAAAACAAAGAAGATGCCCATAAAGCTTTGGTAAAAAACTTTAAGCTTTCTGATGCTCAAGCAACAGCTATTTTGGAGATGAAACTTCAAACTTTGTCCGGTCTTGAAAGAAAAAAGATAGAAGATGAGTTAAAAGAAAAATTAAAGTTAATAGCATATCTTGAAGGGCTTTTAAAAAGTCCAAAAAAGATAATGGGGGTAATAAAAGATGAGCTAAAAGAGATAAAAGACAAGTACCAGGATCCAAGGAAAACAAAAGTTGTAAAAAGTTCCGTTTCTGACTTCAAAGAGGAAGATTTAATTCCAGATGAAGATGTTTTTATTGCTTTAACAAGAGGAGGTTATATAAAAAGAGTTGATGCCTCTGTTTACAAAGCCCAAAAAAGAGGAGGAAAAGGGGTGGTTGGTATGGATACTAAAGAAGAAGATGTCATTGAGCATTTAATATCATGTTCAACTCATGATAACCTGTTATTTTTTACAGACAAAGGAAAGGTTTATCAGGCAAGAGCGTATGAGATACCAGAATCTTCAAGAACAGCAAGAGGAAAGGCTATTGTTAATATTTTGGATATTAGTCCGCAAGAGAGAGTAACTGCTTTGGTTCCTATAAAAGAAAAGCTAGGAAAAAAGGATTCCAAACAAACTGTTTACTTGGTTATGTCAACTCAAAATGGTATAATAAAAAGGGTAGCATCTTCTGAATTTAACACAGTAAGAAGAAGTGGGGTTGTTGCCATATCGCTAAAAGATGACGATCTTTTAAAATGGGTAAGGGTTTCTCATGGCAATGATGAGATTATAATTTTAACAAAAAACGGGCAGGCTATAAGATTTTCAGAGAAGGATGTAAGGGCAATGGGACGAACCGCTTCTGGCGTTACATCAATAAAAATGAAAGGAAAAGATAAAGTTGTTGGCACAGATATAATACCAAATGGTAAAAATAATAATCTTGAGCTTGTTGTTATTATGGAAAACGGCTTTGGCAAAAGAACTTCTCTTTCCCAATACAAAACTCAAAAAAGAGGCGGGTCAGGTATTTTAACGGCAAGAGTTACTCAAAAAACAGGAAGCTTGGTTGCTTCTTTGGTAGTTGATGTATCAGAAGACAAAGATATTGTTGCGATATCAAACAAAGGACAGGTAATTAGAATGGATGTAAGCTCTGTTCCTTCGCTTTCACGAGCTACCCAAGGAGTTCGTTTAATGAAATTGTCTTCGGGAGGTAAAGTAGCTTCAATAACTTGCCTTTAAAGCGTAATACATTTGTTTATTATGAATTTTACAAAAATAGCAATAATAGGATCTGTTATACTTGTTGTTGTTTTTGTATTTTTGCTTTATCTTGGGGTAATTCCGGGATTTAAAGCAGGAAAAGATAATCAACCTTATGAAATTGAAATTTGGGGTGTATTTGACGATTCATCTGCCTTAACTCCGCTTATAGAGGCTTATCAAGCTAAAAATCCTAATGCTACTGTAATATACAGGAAAAAAAATATACAAAATTATGAAAAAGAGCTAATCAGGGCTTTTGCTGCTGGCAGGGGTCCTGATATTTTTATGATTCATAATACTTGGGTTCCTAAATTAAAAGATATTTTGTATCCTGCTCCGCAAACAACTTTTTCTTTGGTTGATTTCAGAAAAAGGTTTGTTGATGTTGTGCAAAAAGACTTTGCGCCAAAGGGGCCTATATATGGAGTTCCTTTGTATGTTGATACTCTTGCTTTGTATTACAATATTGATCTTTTCAACAGCGCAGGTTTAATTAATCCTCCAAAAACATGGGAAGAATTTGAAAAATATTCAAAGCTTCTTACTAAAAAAGATGAAAAAGGAGAAATTTTAGTTTCAGGAGCATCTATTGGCTCTGGTAAAAATGTTTTGTACTCCCAAGACATTTTGGCATTGCTTATGATGCAAAGGGGGCAAAGAATGTCAGATGAGTCAGGAAAAGTTATTTTTGATTCTGAAAATGTAAATTTATCTGTAGATGCGCTTGATTTTTATACTAAATTTGCAAGAAAGGACAGCGAATTTTATTCTTGGGATCCAAACTCTAAGATAGATTCTCAGGATATGTTTGCTTTGGGAAGGGTAGCCATGATGTTTGGGTATTCTTGGACAAAATACAACATATTGCAAAAGTCCCCAAGGTTAAGGTTTGATGTTGCTTATATCCCGCAAAAAAAAGACAGGCTTTACAAAAAAAACTATGCTGATTATTGGGGATATGGAGTTCATATAAACTCTCCAGTAAAAAACAGAGCTTGGGATTTTCTTAAATTTTTGGCAGATCCAAAAAATGCTTCTTTTTATTTGTCGCAATTATCTTATCCAGCAAGCCAGAAATCTATTTTAGCTGTTCAGCAAAATGACAGATTTTTGTCAGTTTTTGCAGATCAGGCTTTAACGGCAGACTCTTGGCTTCAGTTGGACAATACTTTAATAAAAGATGTTATTATTAAGATGATAGACCAGCATGTTGTTTCAGAACAATCAGCCTCTGTAGCTTTAAAAAAAGCAGTGGCAGAAATAAATTCAAAAATTTTATCAAAATGAAATGATAATAAAATTTTTAAAAAATTTATATATCACAACAATATTTTTAGCTGTTTTTTTTGCTCCAGCAATTGTTGGAGCTATAACTGTTGGTGGGGTGGAATACAACAACATAAAAGGATGGGCATTGTCTGAAAATATGGGCAGAATATCTTTGTCTTGTTATGTTTCTGAGGCAGAGGCGCTTGGTATATCTGGCATGGTAGATTCATGCTCTGAGCAGTGGGGTATGCACATAGTAGAAACAGATTCTCAAGCTTCGCAAATAAGCTCGGATTTGGGATATTCAATTCCAAAAGGAGCTGTTTTGGGAAGAATATTTGGAGAAGCATCAGAAGCAGGCACAGGAATAGGCTGGATAAGTTTTAACAGATGGGAGACAGGAGCTCCTCCTTTGCTTGTTGACTCTAAAGGCAATCCTGTAACTTCGTTTAACAATAGATTTTCTGGTAAGGATTATATAGCTGAGATTGACAGCACAACAAACAGAATTGTTGGCTGGGCAAGAGCTTTAAATGCTTGTAACAGCTATCCTTGCTCTGATGGTAATGATCCTTCCGGACTTATTGACCCGCTTTATGACGGTTGGATTTTATTTTTGGATAGCGCAACGGGGGTTACTTTAAAAGATGATGGCAGTCTTTCCGGGTTTGCTTTTGGCAAAGATTATATAGGATGGATAGATTTTGGCAAGGGGGGAAGCTTTATATCTGGACCATCATCTGTTGCATCTGCATCTGGAAATACTCCTCCGGTTGCATCTATGGTTGTTACTCCAAACTTAATACAAGATGCAGGAAATTTTGTTCTTGCAGTTAACACAGACGGAAGCGCAAGTTTTGATCCTGACCCTTCCGATTCAATAGTATCTTACATTTGGGATTGGGGAGACGGTTCTCCAAGAGATACTGGAATAACAGCATCTCACAAATATACACAAGAAGGAACATATACAATTTCATTGACAGTTGTTGATTCAGTTGGAGCATCAAGCACTGTTGTAAGAACAGTTTCGTTTTTGTCTCCTGTTTTAAATGCTTGCTTGGCATCTTGCAATACTGATGCAGATTGCAACACAGCTGCAGGAAATGTATGTTTTAAGCCAGATCCTTCTCAGCCAGGAGTTTGCGTGGCAGGTCCACAAACCAAAGACGCTGTTTCACAGCCCCAAGATAAAGCTGCTGGGTATCTTCCTTACAATTGTACTGCTTCAGGATCTGATCTTAGCGTTTGCAGACCTGCTTTGGAATTTTGTCCTGATTCTGGATTTTACAGCGACGGAACTGCTTGTTTTCCTGGGGTTGACTGGAGATGGCAGGCAACAGCCGATTTTAAGTGCGGAGTTGACTCTGTTTTAGGTCCGTTTTGTGTTGGCAACGAACTTGAAGTTTGTCCTGCTTCTGGTATTTGTCCTTCAGGAAACGCTATTGGAGGGGGATCTTCTTGTATTCCCGGAACCGCCACATGCAAAATAGAACTTGAAGTTTGTCCTGCTTCTGGTATTTGTCCTGCTGATGGTTCTTCTTGTACTGCTGGCAACTTAGAATGTCCAAAAGAACAGTCTGTATTTGCTTGCCAGAAACAACAATCTGGTTTTGGAAGCGGATATGAGAACTCCTATGCAGGACCTGCACCTTTGGTGCCTGATATGCCAACAGGGCTTTTGCCGGAAGGGGAGGCGTGCACAAAACCAACTCCTGATGCTCCAAATAATTGCGAGGGAATAAATGGGTGTTTATATTACAATTATAATTTAGATGGGACAGCAACTAATAAATCTGCTTCTTCTTTTGGGGGTTCTGATATAAATGGAAATGTTATAGGAGTGGCAAACTGCACAAGCAAGTCACCAACAATAGACAAAAAACCAACAGGATGTGTGTATTATTCATCTCCTGATGGGTCTGGTGTTATGCTTTCAAACTGTTTGCCTTCAGATTCTTTTTTGGGAATTCCTGATAAATGTACAGTAATAAATGATGGAAAACAAACTATCGTTGATTGTACAAACATAAGTCCGGCAGAAATTGGTTCTGATTCTGGAAGAGGATGTGTGTTTTATTCGGATGGATCAATTGATTGTACTTATCCTAATGCTTCGGGATATCCTTATGCTGGGTGTTTGTTTGACCCTAATCCAGATGGAGGAATGGAATGTCCAGGGCTTAAACCTGATATTGCTTTGCCTCCTAATTATGTGAATTGCGCTTTGACAGACTTATCTCCCGCTGTTGTTGCTGATCCTGTTTTGGCTTGTTCTGATGATGGAACATGTCCAAATGGCGAAGTTTGTGTAAACGGAAGTTGTGTTGTCCAATGTAATTCTGATATAACAGACCCTTCCAATTTATGTTCTTTGGGTAAAGATTGTATTTCTTTGTGTCCAGATGGATGGTATTGGAATTCTCTGACACAATCCTGTTCTCAGTTTATATGGCCTCCTGAGTGCTCTGGCGCATATCCTTCTAATTTGCCTATCGGGACAACCGAAACAACAATGGGGCTTCAGACTGATGTTAACTCAGAGTGTAGATTTGCAGATAATATATTTGTAAATGGAGAATGGATACCAAAAACTGAAGATTTTAACTTGATGAGCAATGTGTTTTCTTCTGCTGATGGGCTAAATCACAGTTCTTTGGTGTCTGGATTATTTCCTTTGCCGGATATTAATAGATTTTTAGTAAAATGTAAAAACACAGCAACAAATAAAGTATCTCCTGCCTGCACCATATCTATAAAAGTAGGAGCTTGTAATGCCGGTGATATATGTCCTGACGGTTCTTTGTGTCCTGCAAATGGTATATGTCCACTACCTCCTGCATGCAATGGAGCTATTCCTACTCCAGACACTGTCTTTCCGTTTGGAACAAATAGTACAACAATAGGAATGACATCAGACATATCTGCAGTTTGCAAATATGATACAAATTATTTAGACGCAAATGGCAACGCAAATACATTTGATACGATGTCAAATGTATTTTCAACAATTGATAATCTTAATCATTCAGACACAGTAAATGATCTTGTCAATGGATTTAATGATTATTTTGTCCAATGTCAAAGCACAGCAACATCTACCTTGCTTACTCCTTTGTGCTCAATAACATTTGCGGTTGGTGATGGAACCAATCCTTGGGATACAATACCTCAGTGCAAAGATGCTTATCTTAAAGACCCAGCAACAGATACAAAACTTCCCGGATTTTTCTTGCCAAACGGGACTTTAAGCACGATAATTGGCTTTCTTACAGATAAAAATGCAAATTGCAAGTATTCTACCAATCCTTTTGACAGTTTTGACAGTCCAACCATGAAGTTGTTTTCTACAACAGGAGGATTAATACAAGAGTCGTTAGTTGGTGATCTTTTAGAGCTTCCTGAAAAGAACAATTATCTTGTCAGATGCCAAGATGAAAATGGAAATGATATGCCAGCTTGCAAAATAAGTTTTTCTGTTGCTGGATCTACCATAGATCCAACATCTTGTTTGGTGGATCCTTCAGATCCAAAATGTTTGGAATATTGCGCTTTATTTCCAACAGATCCTGTGTGCAATAGTGTTGTTGATTTTTGTGACCCTTCAGATCCAAACTGTGTATCGGTCACAGGCACCTCAACTCCAAACATATGCAATGTTTTGGGCATTGAATTTCAAGGGACGGCTCCAGGTTCTGGAATAGGACCAACAAAAAACTGTTCAATACTTGCAATTATACTTGCATTACTTCAGTGGTTTGCATGGATTGTAGCTTTGCTTGCTGTTGTTTATGGTCTTTTGGGAGGATATACATACATTAGCGCTGGAGGAAACGAAGAAAAGCTTGAGCTTGCAAAGAAATATATAATTTATACAATGATAGGAGTTGTTGTGGCAGTTCTTTCCTTTAGCATTGTAGCTATTACAAGAGCCATTACTGGAATATAAAGATTATTATGAGAAAACTTTTTAAGATATTTATATTTTTATTTGTGCTTTCTGCTCCTCTTGCGTTTGCTTTGTCTGCTTTGGTGCCGTGTGGAGGAGAAGGGCAGGATCCATGCACTTTGTGTCATTTGTATGCGCTTTTGCAGGGAATAGCAAATTTTCTTATGTGGAGTATAGCGCCGGCGCTTGCTCTTTTGGTTGTTGCTTGGGGAGGATTTAACATTTTAATAGCAGGAAGCGATCCCGGAAAAAAACAAGCAGGGTTCAAAGCCATGAAAGCAGCGCTTATTGGCATTTTGATAGTTTTTGGAGCATGGATCATTATAAACGAATTTTTGTTGTTTTTAACAAACAAATCTTCTTTTGTTGAAGGAGTAAAAACAGCAGAAATTTTTCAAAATCCTTGGACTAAAATAGAATGTTCAACAAATACCAAAAAATAATATTTGTTTTTTTAGTTTTTTTTGGAGTTGTTTTCTCTCCATTTTTTTCTAGCGCCAAACATCTCAAAGATGGACAGGTTTGCAGTATAGATTCTGATTGCGCCAACGGTGTTTGTATTTTTGATAATTCTGTTACTCCTCCGGTAAAAAGATGCGCGCCCACATCTTCTCCAAGTGCAGGAGTGGTTATTTCTCCTCCTACTTCAACCGCAACTTTTGAAGGTTTTGCATGTAATGTTACAGAGTTTATCGCAAAAGATATTGTTCCTCCAATAGCTGTTTTGATGACGCTTATTATTGGATTTTTGTATCTTATCTCAGGCGGAGATCCGCAAAAAGTTAGAACAGCAAACAAGGTTTTGGTATTTACTTTGCTGGGTGTTATTTTGGCTTTGATATCTCCTGCTGTAGTTACTTTGGTGTCAGAAATATTTGTATTGGATGGGGGAGGAACAATAACTTGTTCTGGTGGTGTCAGCTCAACAATAATAAGGGATGCTCTTTTGAATCTTATAAACTGGTTTGCTTGGTTTGTGGCTGTGGTTGCTGTAGCTTTTGGCCTTTATTCTGGATTTTTGTATATGACAGCGCAGGGAGATGCGCAGAAAGTCCAAAAAGCAACAAAAACATTTATTTTTGCTATTATTGGAATTGCAGTTGCTATTTTGGCATTTAGCATAATTTCTATAGTTGAAATATTCTTGTAAGTTATCAACATTTGGCATAGACATAAAAAATCCGCTTTGTTATACTAAAAGTAGGTTTAAAAACACTTAAAGGTCGAACAAATAAGCAACTTAAAATAATAAATAATATGAAAAAACTAGCTTTAGTATCATTTTTGCTTTTTGCTGTTGTGGCTGTTCCAGCGATGGCACAAGTTACTCCAACTGCTCCAGGATCAGGAGTTGGCTCTGCTCCTGTAGGTGCTCCTGATACATTAGGAACAAGCGGAGGTGTAAGCACAGCAAGTGATCTTGTCACATTGATTTTAGGTCTTGTAAACTGGTTTGCTTGGTTTGTGGCTTTGGTTGCTGTTATTTTTGGTCTTTATTCTGGAGTTTTATTCATAACAGCAGGCGGAGACGAGGAGAAAGTCACAAAAGCAAAAAATATTTTGCTTTATGCAATCGTCGGTATCATCGTTGCAATTTTGGCATTTTCTATTGTTGCAATCTCAAAATCTATCGTTGGTATTTAAAAAAATACAAAAACACACACAAAACAACCCCTTGCCTTTTGGCTTGGGGTTGTTTTTTGCTTTTTGAGGGTTTATAATAAAAATAGTTAAATTTACATTAAAAAATGAAAAAAGTAGTATTCATTTTAATAGTTTTAATTGCTTTGCCATTTTTTGCTTTGGCAACAAGTCATCCGGGAGGTGGATTGGGCGAGTTAAGCCCGGGAGATCCTATAGGGAGAACAGGTGGTATTGATTCTACTTCTTTGAGTAGTGTTTTTATAAATCTTGTAAACTGGTTTGCCTGGTTTGTTGCGCTTGCTGCTGTTGTTATGGGGCTTTATTCTGGTTTTTTGTTTATTACCGCAAGAGATGAGGAAGCTCAATTAAAAAAAGCAAAAAGTGTTTTTGTTTACACGATTGTAGGTATTATAGTTGCTGTTTTGGCATTTAGCATAGTTTTAATAGCAAGGAGTTTTGCTGGTTTGTAGCAAAACTTAAAGGTCGAACAAATAAGCAACTTAAAATAATAAATAATATGAAAAAACTAGCTTTAGTATCATTTTTGCTTTTTGCTGTTGTGGCTGTTCCAGCGATGGCACAAGTTACTCCAACTGCTCCAGGATCAGGAGTTGGCTCTGCTCCTGTAGGTGCTCCTGATACATTAGGAACAAGCGGAGGTGTAAGCACAGCAAGTGATCTTGTCACATTGATTTTAGGTCTTGTAAACTGGTTTGCTTGGTTTGTGGCTTTGGTTGCTGTTATTTTTGGTCTTTATGCAGGAGTACTTTTTATATCTGGCGGTGGTGATGAAGCAAAGCTTGAAAAAGCAAAAAAGATACTTATATATGCAATTGTCGGTATCATCGTTGCAATTTTGGCATTTTCTATCGTTGCAATCTCAAAATCTATCGTTGGTATTTAAAAGAATATGAAAAGAAAAATCCCCCAACTAATTTTATGTTGGGGGATTTTTTTAAATAATCTCTGTTTTTTTTATTATTACATAATACCCCTTCTGCCTAAGTTGGGGTATTAGCATTTTTTGGGGGACATTCACCCTTAGCACAACATATAAAATTTTGTCTATGTTGTGGCTAATTTTTACTTCTCCCCCAGGATGTTTTATCCATTTGACTTGATACGGATTGTCAAATGGATTTTTTGGGTTTTCTGTTAGGATAAATAGAACCGCTCCCACAGGTATGTCAGGAAACGGTCTTGTTTTTATCCATTCCAAACTAGAACCAGAAAAATTTTTTTCTGGCATTCCATTTATTTTTGTTGGTCTTATGTTTCTTTTTTCGTCATAAAAAAGGACACACGAGTTTTCTTTTTTTAGGCCAGATCCAAAATCATGTTTGAATCTGACAGTTTTTCCGGGAGGGACTTCTGCTATTATGCTGTAGTGATTTATTTTTTCATTCAGATAATAGCAGTCCCATTTGTATTCTGTTGTTATTTGCCGTCTTGGAGGCGACTTAAATTTTTCCTCCTTCTCAAATCCTGACAAAAGTTGTCCCGGAAGATCATAAAGCAAAATAAATCCTATTGCAACAAAAATAATTGTTGCAATAAAGATTTTTTTTGCAATTTTTTTATTCATTGCTTCCTCCTTCTTTTCCGCTTACTATTCCCCCTGCAATTATGAGGGAATTTGGGTCTATTTTTTTGCCTTCCGTTTCTCCGTCTCCTTCAATTACCATTCTGACGGTGCTATCAGAAAGCCTGACTCCTTTTCTTTCCTGGTTTGCCATAACAACCACTGCTGATTTGTCTTTTTTGACCACGCCTGATTTTGCAAGCTGTTTGGCGCTTTTTTTCAGCTGGATTGTCATTCTGTCCGTTATTTGATTTTCAAGCATAACTTTTTTTGCTTTTTCTATTGTTTCTCTTACGTCATCTTGCACGTCAATTTTGACAAACATCTCTCCTTCGGAAAAATAGTTTTCTCTGCTTACTTTTTTAAAATACTCTGATGTTTTATCTTCAATTTTTGTTGCCCTGTCTTTGTCAAGCGCAGGGTTCTCTTCTTCTTTTACCAGTCCATCAAAGTATTTTATCGTTTTTGAAAGCGCCATTTTCATGGCATTTTTTGGATCGTCGTCAACCAGAAGCATAAATGACACAAAGTCTTCTTTTGTTAATATGAATGTTCCTGTCTTAAAAGAGATGTTAATTTTTGCAACAACCATAAAACCGCCTTCCAGCTTTCCGTTTTTTGTTATTATTTTTGGTTCTGCTGTTGCTTTATGCTCTTCTTGGAATGCGGCCATATCTATTTTTATTATTTTGGATCCTGGCAAAACAAACCAAACAAATTTTTGGAATTTAAAGGGGTAAAAGTAGTATCCTCCAGGAAGCCAAGGACAGTACCTCATGCCGATTTCTGTTGGTCCCGGTCCATCAGTAGAAGTAAACAGCAAAAAATAAATGCCAACAACGGCACTGATGCCACCTGCCCAAAAAAAGTAACTTGCGTATTCTGCAAACATACATGCCTCCGTTTGGTTTTGGGTGATATTTGGTTTTTAAAGTTCTAGGTGTGCATACAATAAAATATTTTTTTAAGAAAGTCAATATTGCCAATACAGAAAAAATCGGTTATATTACAAACCATCTTATTGCCTGAGTTAATTTGTTTGGCCTTTTGTCAAGCAGTTAGCAAGGGAAAAAGGCAAGTTTTGCCTTTTTGAGGAAAGGAGTTTTCAAATGCAACAAAAAACAAACAATATTAAAGTTAAAGCCATAATAGATGAGGCTTTAAAATCAGGAATTTCACGCATTTCAAAAATAGGAGATGTGGTGGAAGGAACAGTTATTGGAAAAGAGGGTTCCAAGCTTTATGTTGATCTTGGACTTTATGGAACAGGGATAGTTTACGGAAGAGAGTTTTATGAAGCGCAGGATATTATAAAATCTATGCAACCGGGAGATCAGGTTTCTGGAAAGGTTGTTGATTTGGAGAACGAAGAAGGTTATGTAGAGCTTTCACTTAAAGAAGCAGGAACAGATATTGCTTGGGATGATCTTTTGGAGAAAAAAAGAAGCGGAGAAATTTTAGATGTTAAAATTGAAGATGCAAATAAAGGAGGATTAGTTGCAATTATAAATGGGATACCCGCTTTTATGCCTGTTTCTCAGCTTTTGGCAAACCATTATCCTCGTGTTGAAGGCGGAGATAAGTCAAAGATATACCAAGAGCTTTCTAAATTTGTTGGAGAAACATTTAAGGTGAGAATTATTGATGTTGATAAAAGGGAAAGCAAGTTAATTATTTCAGAAAAAGCAGCCCAAAACGATGATATGGAAAAGATTTTACAGCATGTTAAGGTTGGAGATGAAATAGAAGGGAAGATTTCAGGTGTTGTTGATTTTGGAGTTTTTGTAAAATTCAAGCCTCAAGTTGATGGCGTAAAAATAGAAGAGGTAGAAGGGCTTGTTCATATCTCAGAACTTGATTGGCAATTGATAGATAATCCTGCTGATATTGTAAAAGTTGGAGACAAAGTAAGAGCAAAAGTTATATCAATAGATGACGGAAAAATATCTCTCTCAATAAAAGCGCTCAAAAAAGATCCATGGATAGATATTGAAAAAAAATATAACGTTGGTGATGTTGTAAAAGGAGTTGTAACTAAGATAAATCCTTTTGGAGCTTTTGTTAAGCTTGATGAGAGTATACACGGACTTTGCCATATATCGGAGTTTGGTTCAGAAGAAAAAATGAAAGAATCTTTAAAAGAAGGAGAGGAATATGAATTTACTATTCAGTCAATTGTAAAACAAGAGCATAGAATGGCGTTGGGTTTTGGCAAAAAAAAGCTGGAAGGTGACTCTACTAATAAACAAAAAGAAGAAAAAAAAGACTCTGAATCTAAATAAGTCTACTTAATTTGCTTTTAAAATTTAGCAAATAGTTTACTTGTGCTTTAAAAATTTGTATAATAGCTTTACTTATGAAAAATAAAAATAATAACAAGAAGAATTTCATAAAAATTCCACTAAAAAGAAAACAACCAAAAAAAAGCAACTTGGCGAACAATTTGCTAGTTGCTTTTTTAATATTTTTGTTTGTTTCAGCTATTTTTTCCCTTTTTGAGGCACGATCAGAAAAACCAGAAGAAGTAACATTGTCTCAGCTTGCTGTTGAAGTAAATGAATCTAAAGTTTCTGAAATAATTGTAAGCGGAGATAATCTTAAAATATCACTCAAAGAAGAAGGAAAGCTTCAAAAAGCAAGAAAAGAAAAAGAAGCCTCTTTAACAGAGTCTTTGGTAAACTATGGAGTTGACCCGGAGAAATTAAGGGAAGTTAATATCAAGATAAAAGAACCGTCTGGTTTTTCGTTTTGGCTTCAGGTTACTTTGCCGTTTTTGCTTCCGTTTTTGATAATTGGATTATTTTTGTGGTTTATGATGCGGCAAGCTCAAAGGGGTTCAATGCAGGCGTTTTCCTTTACAAAGACAAAAGCCAAAATGTCAACAGACAGCAAAACAAAGTTCAAAGATGTTGCTGGGCTAAAAGAGGCAAAAGAGGAGTTAAAAGAAATAGTGGAGTTTTTAAAAAATCCAAAAAAGTTTTTAGATATGGGAGCAAGGATACCAAGAGGAGTTTTGCTTATGGGGTCTCCGGGGACAGGAAAGACTTTGCTTGCAAGGGCGGTTGCCGGGGAGGCTGGCGTTCCTTTCTTTCATATTTCTGGATCTGAATTTGTTGAGATGTTTGTTGGAGTTGGAGCAGGAAGAGTAAGAGATACATTTGCTATGGCAAAAAAGAACGCTCCGTCAATTTTATTTATTGATGAGCTTGATGCTATTGGAAGGCAAAGGGGCGCTGGACTTGGAGGAGGAAACGATGAAAGAGAGCAAACTCTAAACCAAATATTAGTAGAAATGGATGGTTTTGAAAGAGACACAAATGTAATAGTTATGGCAGCAACAAACAGACCAGATGTCTTGGATCCTGCATTGTTAAGGCCGGGAAGGTTTGATAGAAGAATTGCACTTGATGAACCGGACATAAACGACAGGGAAGAAATATTAAAAATTCATGCAAGAGACAAACATTTGGCAGAAGATGTTAATTTAAGAATGATAGCAGAAAGAACTCCCGGTTTTTCTGGCGCTGATTTGGCAAATATAATGAACGAAGGAGCTATACTTGCCGCAAGGCAAAATAAAAAAGTTATAGAACAAAAAGACCTTTTGGAGGCGATAGAAAAAGTAATGCTTGGTCCGGAAAGAAAAAGCCATATTCTTTCTGATAAAGAAAAAAAGGTTACCGCATACCATGAAGCAGGGCATGCTTTGGTTGCTTATGAACTTCCGGGAAGAGATCTGGTACATAAAGTTTCTATTGTATCAAGAGGCAGAGCTGGAGGATATACACTAAGGCTTCCTTCAGAAGATATTAAGCTTAAAACAAAATCTGAATTTTTAGTTGATTTGTCAGTAATGCTTGGGGGTTATACAGCAGAAAAAATAGTTTTTAACGAACTAACAACAGGCGCTTCAAATGACTTGCAAAAAGCAACCGAGCTTGCAAGAAGAATGATAACCCAATACGGAATGTCGGATAAATTTGGTCCTATTGTTTTGGGACACAAAGAAGAGATGATATTTTTAGGAAGGGAAATACACGAAAGCAGAAATTATTCTGAAGCGATAGCAGCAGAAATTGACAAAGAAATACAAAAAGTTTTAACAGATGCTTACAACAAAGCAAAAGATGTATTGGAAAAAAACAGGCATAAGCTTGATAAAATAGCAGAGGTTTTAATAGAAAAAGAAACAATAGAAAAAGATGAGTTTGAGAAGCTTTTAAAAGAAATAGAAAAAGAAAGCAAGTCTTGATTATAATTTACAATTACTATATATTGTTTTTTATAAAGCTTTTTGGTTCTTTACCACCCTTAGCTCAGTTGGTTAGAGCACTCGGCTTATATCCGAGCGGTCCCTGGTTCGAGTCCAGGAGGGTGGACAAGTTTTATGCCAAGAATTTTATCAAATCAACTAAAAGAAAAAATTGGCGCAGAAGTTGAACTCTGGGGGCGCGTCTACAGTAGAAGAGAGCTTTCAGAAGAGCTGGTTTTTTTAAATTTACAGGACAGAGCCGGTTTGGTGCAGTTTGTTTTTGAAGGAGAAAATGCAAAAAAAGCAGATGTAAAAGTAGGCTCAATAATAAAAGCGTCAGGCAAAGTAAAAGAAGAAAAAAGAGCCGCTTTGGGAGTTGAAATTGAAGGAAAAGATATTGAGATTTTGGAAGTCCCAAAGGAAGATATGCCATTTGATTTGAGCAAAAAAGCTCTTAAAGTTGAGCTAAGCACGCTTTTTGACCATAGGCCTTTGACAATACGGCATGAAACCATAAGAGCAATTTTTAATGTGTATGATACTGTTTTGTCAGCTTACAATGAAGCAATGAGAAGTATGGGTTTTTTAGAAATAAAAACCCCAAAAACTTTGGGGGCCGCATCAGAAGGGGGAGCAAACTTTTTTACTTTGGAGTATTTTGACAAAACAGCGTTTTTAGCGCAAAGTCCACAGCTTTACAAGCAGATTTGCGTAGGCGCTTTTGAAAGGGTTTTTGAAATAGGTCCAGCTTTTCGGGCAGAAAGGCATTTTACTTCAAGGCATGTAAACGAATATATAAGCTTAGATGCTGAGTTTGGTTTTATAAAGGACCATAAAGATGTTATGTCTGTTTTGACCAAAGTTATAAAGCATATTTTTAAAAAGGTAGAAGAAAAAAACAAAAAAGACCTTGAACTTTACCAAGTTGAGCTTCCTAAAATTCCAGATGAAATACCCTCGGTTAAACTTTCCGATATGAGACGGATAATAAAGGAAAAATACAACTATGAAATTCCAAAAGATACTGATATAGATCCTCAAGGGGAAGCGTACGCAGGACAATATGCAAAAGAGGAATTTGGTTCTGACTTTTTGTATTTAACTCATTATCCGCGTTTGCAAAGGCCATTTTATACAATGCCAGACGATAAGAACAAAGAAGAAACAAAAAGCTTTGACCTTTTGTACAAAGGAATAGAGATAACAACAGGATCACAGCGTATTCACAAATATGATGAGCTTTTGGCAAGTATGAAAGATTTTGGCGTAAATCCGGATGACTTTGAACATTATTTGCATGCTTTCAAATATGCTATGCCTCCGCATGGCGGATGGGGTATGGGTTCTGAAAGACTGGTTTATAAGCTTTTGAATTTGGGAAGCGTAAAAGAAGCAATTTTATTTCCAAGAGATGTAAAAAGATTGCATCCTTAAAATGGGCGTATAGCTCAGTTGGCTAGAGCGCTTCGTTGACGTCGAAGAGGTCTCAGGTTCAAGTCCTGATACGCCCACAAATTTTAAAATTAACAGTAAATTTATGCACAAGGGTAAAATTATTTTTTTATTATTTTCTTTTTTTCTTTTTGTTTTTTTAGGCGCAGGCAATGCTTATGCATATTCAGAAAAAAATTCTTTTTCAGAAATAAAAAGAGCAAAGGTTTCTGTTGTTATAACTATTCCTGTTAATATTGTTGAAAAAATATCTGCAAAAAAGGTAGTAAGATTTAAGGTGGGTTCAGATCTTGCAAAGTCAATAAATGTAACTACTCCTTCTGGAAAGGTAATCGTAAGAGATATTAAAAAAAAGCCTAACTAATAAATTTTAAAAAAATACTATTTTTCATTGTTTGAACCAAAGAAAAAATCTTTAAAAATTGATTTTTCCTCAAAAAAAAGACGATCGTCTTTTTTTTTTTTTTTTTTTTTTTTTTTTTTTTTTTTTTTTTTTTTTTTTTTTTTTTTTTTTTTTTTTTTTTTTTTTTTTTTGTTTTTTTGTTTTTTTT
>JALTWS010000004.1 GCA_027048495.1 Candidatus Azambacteria bacterium | reverse complement strand
AGAGGCACGGCGCGCCGAAGGCGCGCAAACAGGCAAAAAGTGGCGCTTTTGCGCCACAAAGGCGCTGGGAGCGCTAACGGAAAAATGGGCGGTTTTGTCTTGTTTCGTGTCCAAAAATAATTTTTACAAATCAATTTAATTTAAGGAAAAAATTATGAACAAACCAAAATATTTTCTTTACGCTCGCAAATCAACAGAGGAAGACGACAGACAAGTAATGTCTATTGAAGCGCAACTTTTTGAATTGCGAGAATATGCGCGCAAAGAAAATCTTGAAATTATTGAGGAATTTCAAGAGTCAAAAAGCGCAAAGACGCCAGGGCGACCTGTATTTAATGAAATGATGGATAAAATTGAAAAAATGGGGAATGTTGGCGTGCTGGCGTGGCACCCTGACAGGTTGGCAAGAAACAGCGTGGACGGTGGCAGGATAATCTACGCAGTAGATCAAAAGAAAATAGTGTCTTTGCGCTTTTCGACATTTTGGTTTGAGCCAACTCCGCAAGGACTCTTTATGTTGCAAGTGGCGTTCGGACAATCTAAATATTACAGTGATAATTTAAGCGAAAATATCAAAAGAGGCGTCCGCCAAAAACTCCGCCGTGGCGAGTGGTTAAATCTCGCTCCTTTTGGTTATGTAAACAATCCTAAAATACGAAATATTGAACCGCACCCTGTAAATGCAAAAATCGTTAAGCGTGCTTTTGAGGAATATGCAAAAGGAACGCATACATATATTTCACTGGCGGAATTTTTGGCAGACTTGGGCGTGGTGTCTCGCAACGGAACGCCACTTGCCAAAGTTTCCATCAAACGCATTCTCACAAACAGAGCTTATCTTGGTTTTATCAAACATCGCGGAGAATGGTTTGAAGGAAACTTTGAGCCAATCATTTCTCCCTCATTGTTTGAAGCCGTCCAAAGAGTTTTGAAAGATAAAGAAAAACCCAACGGAAAGAAAAGAAAGAAACATGATTTTCCGTTTACTGGTCTTTTTCGTTGTGGCGAGTGTGCGAGCATGATCACCGCGCAATTTGCCAAAGGAAATGGTGGAGTGTATCGCTACTATCGTTGCAGTAAAAAGAAAGGTAAATGCTCGCAAGGATATGTGCAAGAAAAAGACTTTGCCGAGCAGTTGAGAAAACGGCTTCAAACAATTTCGCTTTGCGAGCGATATACTGACTGGATGTTGGAGCAAGTGGACAAATGGGAAAAAGAAGTGAAAGGAGACTCGCAAAGCGAAATTCAAAATCTTACAGAAAAAATCAAAGCAAGCGAGGCGCGCTTGGAAAGATTGATTGAAAGTTATCTTGACGGAGATATTCCGAAAGAAATTTATCTCAAACAAAAAGATAAAATTATGCGCGCCTCGCTTGCTTTGAAAGAAAAAATGAAAGATTTTGAAAAAGGGAGAAATAATTGGGTCGAACCATTGCGGAGTTGGATTTTGGACACGAAACAAGCCGATTTTTTGGCAAAAGACGGCTCTTTTTCAGAATTGAAGTCTTTTGTCCAAAAAGTCGGAACGAACCATACGGTTCGTGACAAAACCGCCCATTTTTCCGTTAGCGCTCCCAGCGCCTTTGTGGCGCAAAAGCGCCACTTTTTGCCTGTTTGCGCGCCTTCGGCGCGCCGTGCCTCTGCGCTCTCCGAGCGCGAAGTTTCAATTTGCGGAGAGGGAGGGATTCGAACCCTCGGTTCCGGTTAAATACCGGAACAACTCATTAGCAGTGAGCCGCTTTCGACCACTCAGCCACCTCTCCAATTCCAGAAGCTAGGAGCTACAAACTAGCTTGCCAGACTTGTCCGCCCACTAGGACTTGAACCTAGAACCTTACGGTTAAGAGCCGTCTGCTCTACCAGTTGAGCTATGGGCGGTTTTTGCATTGTGACAAATTCGTTTTTGCCACAACATCGGTGCGGAGGAGGTGGGATTCGAACCCACGGTACGCTATAAAACGTACAACGGTTTTCAAGACCGCCGCCTTCAACCGCTCAGCCACTCCTCCTTATTTTGCTGTTGAAAGTTGCAACTGGATTTTAAAATATCATTTTTTTGTTTATTTTGCAACAACAAAAGCTAAGATGTTTTTTGGTTTGTGTTTTGAGATTTCTTTTGCACATTCTTTTAGTGTTGCTCCGGTTGTTAAAATGTCGTCAATTAATATAATTTCTTTGTCTTTTATCAGATGAATGTTTTTGCACACAAAAGCTCCTTTTATATTTTTTTCTCTTTGGATTTTTGACTCTTGTTTGGTTTGGTGTTTTGTGTTTTTTGTTCTGAAAAGGACATTTTCAACTACAGGAATTTGAAGTTGCTTGCTTATGTTTTCTGCCAAAAGCAAAGATTGATTAAAGCCTCGTTGTTTTAGCCTGCTTTTGTGAAGCGGGACGGGAATCAGAATCTGGTTTTTGTTTTTTTCAAATCCGGAAATTTTAAGGTGCTTTATTAGAATCTCTGAAAGGTTGTTTGCTATTGATTTTGTTGAGTTGTATTTTAACTCATAAACTAATGATTTTATTGTGGTTTGTTTGTATTCTGTTGCGCAGTAAATTTTTTTTATTTTTGAGTTTTTTAAAAAGCAAGGGTGGTTGTTTTTGGGTATTTTTTCTTTGCAGTTTTGACACAAAAAAGAACCTTCTTTTTTGCATCCTGCACAAAAAGAAGGGAAGAATATATCCAATAAAAAATTTTTTATTTTTGCGACAAAGCGCATTATGAAATCTCTATTTTTTTGTTTTTTATATAAGCTTCTATTTTTTTAGGAGAGTTGTTTTTTAATATCATCTTTGCAATAGGATATTCAAGCATGTTTTCTATAGTTTTTCTAACAAGCCTTGCGCCTTCTTCTTTGTTTTCTGATTTTTTTACTAAAAATTTTACAACTTCATCTGAAACATTTAATTTTATATTTTGGTTTTTTTCTAAATTTTCTTTTAATTTATTTACTTCTTTTTTTACTATTTTTTCTATATCTTTTTCAGATAGCGGAGAAAATGCTAGTATGTCGTCTATTCGGTTAATAAGCTCTGGCCTTAGTATTTCAGAAAGCATTTTTCTTGCTTCTTTTCCTATTTGCTCTTGGGCATTATGTGATTTTTCTGAAAATCCAAGCGCATCTTTGCTGAATTTGTCTGATCCAATGTTTGATGTCATTATTATTATTGTATTTTTGAAGCTGATAGATTGGGAGTTTGAGTCTGTTAAAATTCCTTCGTCCAGTATTTGCAAAAGTATATTAAATATCTGAGGGTGGGCTTTTTCTATTTCATCAAACAAAACCAAACAATGCGGATTGTTTTTTACTTTTTCTGTTAAGTAGCCTCCTTCTTCAAACCCGACATATCCGGGAGGGGATCCTAAAAGCCTTGATACAAAATGAGGCTCAGAAAATTCCGACATATCTATTTTTATAAATGAGCTTAAGGAGTTATTGTATGGGTTTGTATTTCCAAAAAGATGTCTTGCTATTTGTTTTGCAGTTTCTGTCTTTCCCACTCCTGATGGCCCCAAAAACACAAAGGAGGCTATGGGTTTGTTTTTTTGGTTTATTCCGGCAAAGGATCTTATTATTGTAGATGATATTTTTTCTATTGTTTTGTTTTGGCCTATTATATTTTCTTTTAGTGCTTGTTTTAGGGTTAGCGCTTTTTTTCTTAGGTCGTCATCTTCCAAAGAAATAGAGAACATTTCTTTTATAGTTTCTTGTATGTGTTTTTTTAGCAAGACAGGCTTTTTTTCATTTGTATTTTGCTTTTTTATATTCTTTTTTAAAATATTTGCCTCTTTTTTTAAGAAAAGCTCTATTTGCTTAAGTTCATTTGCTTTTTTGTAGTCTTCATTTAGTACTGCCAACTTTTTTTCCTCTTTTATCTGATCTGTTTCACAGAGCACTTCGGAAAGCTCTATTTGATCTTCTGATGCAGTTTTTTGGCTTGCAAGCCTTGCTGATGCTTCATCTATTATATCAAGCGCTTTGTCCGGAAATTTTTTGTTTGGCAGTAGCTTGTCTGCGGCAGAAACGGCGTATCTTATGGCTTCATCGGATATTAATATTTGATGATGTCTTTCATAGCTTTCTTTTATATTAAATATTGTTTTTAGTGTGTCTTCTTTTGACTCTTCTTTTATGTAAACCGGATGAAACCTTCTTGCAAGTGCAGGATCTTTTTCTATGCTTGCTTTGTATTCTTTTGGAGTAGTTGCGGCAATTACTCTTATATTTCCTGAAGATAAAGCTGGTTTTATCATATTTGCGGCGTCCAAAGATCCAGAAGCTGCTCCTGCTCCTACTATTGTATGGATCTCATCAATAAAAAGTATAACTTCTTCATCTTCTGCTTCTTCCATTACGTCTTTGAGCCTTGCTTCAAATTCTCCTCTGTATGATGTTCCTGCAATTAAAAGCCCCATATCCAAAGAAAATATTTTTTTATTTAAAAGTTTTTCTGGAACTTCTTGTTTTGCTATTTTTTGGACAAGCCCATAAACAACAGCTGTTTTTCCAACTCCAGCATCTCCAATAAGCAAAGGATTGTTTTTTAGCTTTCTTAAAAGTATGTTGGATACTCTTTGAATTTCTTTTTCCCTGCCGAATATTTCTGGCAGTTTTCCATCTAGATATTCTTCGTTTAAATTTTTACAAAAAAAATAAAGAGCAGGGAATTTTTCTCTTTCTTTTTTTATTTTTTTTACTTTTGTTTTTTTGTCAGTTAAAACTGTTTCTATGCTTGTTATATTTTTTCCTGATATTTTTTGTATTTTTTGAAAGTTTGATGAAGATTTTAACATTTCTGATGTTTGGCTTTTTATTTTTTCATAATTTTTTTCGTTTTTTAGAAGGTCTGTTTTTTCAAGTATAGCAAGCAAAAGATGTTCTGTTCCTATATGTTTGTGTCCAAAAAAAACAGCAAGAGAAATTGACTTTGTCAGTATGTCTTTTGCTTCTGAATTAAAATTGCTTATTGCGTTTTGCAAGCTTTGTTCATTTATTTGCTTTTTGTTTTGTGGTTTTGGCTTTATTCCGTTTACAACAAGAAGGTTATATGCCAAAGAACCTTTTTCTTTTAAAATTGCATCAAGTATATTTTTTGCCGATGCCGGCTTTTTGCTTTTTTGCCCAGAAGCTTCTGCCAGCAAGATTACATTTTTTGCATGAGTTGTAAATTTTTCTAAAATTTTATTTATGTTTTTCATAGCTTTTTTATAGCACCTCTTTGTTTTATTTGCAAGAAAAAAAGAGAGGTTGCTTTACTCTCTTTTTTTGAAAAACTTGTGTTTGTGTTGTTTGCTGAAATTTTCTGGGCCTCCGTTTTGGAGCCAGTGCCAGAATGCTTCTTGGTCTGTTGGCTCTCTTTTTAGTTTTAAATACGCAAAGTATTTGTTTTCCGGACCAAGAGCTTCTTCTATCTGAGCCTTATTATAAGACTCAAGATCAAATTCCAAATCATCTTCAGCTTGGACTTTTTGGTTCATTTTGACCTCCTTTTTGCTGTATTTTTATTTTACCAAAAAATATTAACAAGTAAACATAAAATTTCTTTATTCTTTTTTTAAAAAGTTATATAATATTTGTATGGATAAATTATTAAAAATTAGCGCAAAGCGGGGCGAACTTTTGCTGTTTTTGTAAATTTTAAAATGAGGCGTCTAAAAAAGGTAAAAAGTTTAAATTTTAAAAAAGCGCTGTTTGTTTTTTTGGTTGTTTTTTTTATGAAAGCTGGAGCTGCAAGCGCGGCAAATCACACTGGCATATTTGAGTCTGCTACTATAGATTTTGGAACAACGGTAAATTTAAATTCAATATCTTGGGTTGCTAATATTCCTCCAACAGCAGCTCCTTTTTGCAATACTTTAACCGGAGCTTCTTGTGCTGTTAAGTTTCAAGTTGCGGCAAACAACGACAACGCAACTTGGAATTATGTTGGGCCTACCGGCCCTGGAACATTTTTTGTGTCTCCCGGAGATGCAATTCATCCTTCTTTGAGTGGTAATAGGTATTTTAGGTATAAGGTTTATTTATATACAGAAGACAGTAGTGTATCTCCTACTGTAAGCAGTGTTTCTATAAACTTTTCAACATATCCAACATCAGCAGAGCTTGTCTCTTCTGCTTATGACACTAATATCCCTTTTTCTGCTTTGGAAAGCATATCTTGGGTGGAAGGCAATATCTCTGCAACAGAAAATATTAAGCTTCAGATAAGCACATCTCCTGATGGAGTTTCTTGGAGTTCTTGGTATGGTCCTACCGGAACTTCTGATTTTTTTGACTATACAGACGGATCAAATGGATGCTCAAAAACAGCATCGGTTGTTTTGTGCACTACATTGCCTTCTGAGTTAACTTCTGGTGGAGACGATAGATATATAAGATACAAAGCTATCTTGACTTCTTCTGGAGGAGTTTCTATTGTTTCTCCTAAGCTTTCAAGCGTTTCCATAACATTTAACGATTCTGGTTCTCCATTTTTTGAATCTGCAACTATAAACTTTGGTGGTCCAGCAACCATTACAGCTTTGAGTTGGACAGCAACTAATGTTGATTCAACAACACAAACCAGCTGTGATACATCTTTGGGGCCAACTTCAGGAGCGGGATGTGCTGTTAAATTTCAAATCGCGGCAAACAACGACAACGCAACTTGGAATTATGTTGGGCCTGATGGAACTTCATCAACATACTTTACTGTTTCTGGGCAGTCAGTTCCTTCTTCTTTGTATTCTATGCAGTATTTCAGATACAAGCTTTATCTTTCTTCTATTAACCCAACAACGGCAACTCCAAAAGTAAGCAGTGTTACTTTAGAATGCGCAAGTTGCGTTGAGCCTGCTTATATAGAATCTTCTCCTTACAATACAACATTTTTAAATAACACAATGGAAAATGTCTCTTTTGTAAATCAAAACACTGCTAATTTGCCGGGGTCGGTTAAGTTTCAGTTTAGAACCATGCCAGATGACGGTTTTGGAAACCCAGACTTTGCAAATGCAACTGGCTGGTGTGGTCCTGATGATGGAGTTCCGGGAGCTTGCGATACAACAACATACTTTACAGATCCTTCAGATTATTTTGATGACATTATGAAAGATGGAGTTGATGATCAATGGTTTCAGTACAGAATGTATCTTTCTTCTGATTCTGGAGGGGTTCCGTTGGTATCTTCTGTTTCTGTAACTTATTCTCCGTTTGGATCAAATAGTTTGCTTACCCAGTCAGGATATAGGTTTTTTGAAGAAGCAGACAGCACTTCTGTTATAAATCCTCTTGCAAGCCAAGATCAGCCGGCTCAGCTTGTTACTGACAATCAAGCATTTAGGTTAAGAATGCTTGTTCATACAGACAATGTAGATTTGCCTGCTGGAGGAGGAGGGCTTAAGCTTCAATTTTCTCCTATGTCTGGATCTTGCGATACCGGATTTGTTGGGGAAACATACCAAGATGTTACAACAACTTCTGCTATAGCCTTTTATAATAACTTAACTCCCGCAGATGGAGATCCTTTTTCTGCAAACCCTACTTATGATCCTGTTCATGTTGGGCATTCAAATGTAGGCCAGACTTATGAGGAAGCAAACAACGCAAGTGTGGTAAATGTTATACCTGTTGGAAGCGATGCTATTTGGGATTTCTCATTGTATGATAATACAGCGCCAACAAATGTTAGCTATTGTTTCCGTTTAGTTAAATCAAACGGGGCGGCCTTAACTTCTTACAGCGTTATTCCTCAAGTAAACACAAGAATAGAAGTAAACACCAACTTTACTTTTAACCAAAACGACTGGTCTTCTGGCCCTACATCAGGTACAAGAGACCACGCAACGGAAATATTAAGCCCGGGAAGCTGGACAGAGTTTTTCTTTTCTGATCCTGATATATTGTTTGGCACTGACATCACCATAAAAGACCAAAGTGGATCGTTTATTCAAAATTCTTCGTCACCATCATCAAATACTTACTTTGATTCAAGTTCTTTGATTAATGTTGAGGTTATAAACGATGAAGTCCGTTTGCAAAGCAATTAAAATGAATAATGAAAAAGAAAAATTAAATATATTTTTTAAGCTTTTGTTTAGCTTTTTTGCTGGACTATTTCTTTTTGCTGTTTTTCCAGCTTCTGCTTTTTCCGCATCGCATACAGGAATATTTGAATCTGCTGTAATTGATCTTGGAGTTAAGTCTGACTTAACTATTATGTCCTGGAATGCAAATGTGCCTGCCGGAGCAGAGACAACCTGTGTATCAGGATCAGGAGCGGGGTGTGCAATAAGAATACAAGTTGCTGTATCAAATTGTCCAAATGGGGCTGTGGACGATCCTTTTCCTTGTTCATCAGGAACATGGAATTTTGTTGGTCCGGACGGAACTCCAATGACATATTTTACCAACTTTTCTGGAGAAGATATTTCTTTTTTGAAAGGGAAAAGGTATATAAAATATAAAGTTTATTTGCAAACCCAAGACCCAAATGTAACTCCAACTGTAAGCTCTATTGATTTTGGTTTTAAAAATTATCCTCTTACAACAGAATTGGTTTCTTCGGTTTATGACTCTTCCATACCTTTCAATGCAATAGAAAGCATATCTTGGAGCCAACTTAATGTATCTGCCCAAGAAAATGTGAGAATACAAATAAGAACCGGTGTTGATCAGGCGAGCGTTCTTTCTGCAGCCTGGGTAGGTCCCGATGACACTTCAAATTCTTACTGGGATTCTGCAAACACTTTTTCTGGGGGATGTTCTGGTTCTTTGGTTGTAACCTGTACATCTCTGCCCTCAAGCTTAACTTCTGGAAGCGATGATAGGTTTTTCCAGTATAAAGTTATAATAACCTCAAGCGGAGATATAACAGCAAACCCTGCTTATTTGACATCCATTTCTATTACTTACAATGATTCTGGTTCTCCATTTTTTGAGTCTGCCACAATAGATTTTGGCGGAGGAATTAACTTTACTACTCTATCATGGACAGCAACCAATGTTGATTCAACAACACAAACCAGCTGTGATACATCTTTGGGCCCAACATCAGGAGAGGGTTGCGCAGTTAGGCTTCAGGTTGCGGCAAACAACGACAACGCAACTTGGAATTATGTTGGACCGGACGGAACCTCGGCAACTTACTTTACTGTTCCCGGGCAATCAATACCGTCTTCTTTGAATGGAAACAGGTATTTCAGATACAAACTTTATCTTTCTTCTATAAACCCAACAACGGCAACTCCAAAAGTAAGTGATGTTACTGTTTCTTATTCTCAATATGCTTCATCTGCTTATATTATATCTTCTCCTTATAATTTATCTGATCCTTCAGGCTTTGTAGACAGGGTAAGTTGGACAGCAAATGTTCCTCCGGGAACAGATGTGAGGGTTCAGGTAAGAACAACAGTTGACTCTATATGGACGCCGGGCACACCAGATGATGCTTTGTGGAGTCCTTGGTGCGGATATTCCGATACGGTTTGTGACAATACAGGATATTTCACTTCAGCAGACAACGGCGCTATAATTCCTGCAAACAATCCAATAAGAAGCGGAGGAGATGACCAATGGGTTCAGTACAGAGTTGTTTTGGACAGCAACGGAGGAGCTACCCCAACTTTATCAAGTATATCTTTAAACTACAACTTAAATGAGTTTGCAACATCAGGAACTTATACTTCTGCTGTTTTTGACACAGGACAGACAAGCAATTTTACTACAATAAGCTATATAACAACAACATCTCCAAACAACTCAATTACAATAGATGTAGGAGCTGGAAATACACCAACTCCTGATGCTTCTTGGATATGGCTTACAAATGTTCCAAACGGAGCTGATCTGTCTGCTCTTAACGGAACAAGATATGTTCAGTATGTTGCAAATTTAAGCACAACAGTATCAACAGATACTCCTGCGTTAAATGAAGTAAGAATAAATTACTATGATGCAAGCACAAATCCAAGAGAGTTAATATCATCTCCTTATGATTCTGGCGATGCGGCAAATGTAATATCTTCTGTTAACTGGACAGAGGTTCTGCCTTTGGGGACAGATGTTGGTATTCAACTAAGAACAGCGGCAACTCAATCCGGGCTTTCTTCGGCAACTTGGCTTGGACCAACAGGACCGGGTAGTTATTACACAGATCCTTCGGGAGGAGAGACAATAAATCCAGCTCATTCTGATGAGGTTGGAGACCAGTGGTTTCAATACAAAGTATCATTGTGGCCTTCGGGAAACAACTATCCTACCGTTTCTGATGTTAATGTAAATTATACTTATGGAGGAACTGCTCCAACAATAAGACAGGCGGCTTACAGATTTTTTGAAAATCAAGACAGCACATCTGTTTTGACAGCCAAAGCTCCTCAAAATACCCCTATTGTTCTTAATTCTCCGGGAGAAACATTTCGTTTAAGGACTCTTTTGCATATCGGGCTTTTTGATATGGACAACTCAAACAAAAAAAGCTATAAACTGCAATTTGCTGAAAAGTCTGGATCTTGCGATCCTGGATTTACCGGAGAAAATTATATAGACATTACAAGCTCTACAGAGATAGCATACAACGACAATACTCCCGCAAACGGATCTCCGCTTACAAATGACCCTTCAGCAGATGCAAATCCAAATCATTTAGGGCATGTAAATATTGATCAGACTTACAACGATTCAAATGCTGATTTTATAACATCAATAAATGACATAATGGCAGGGCAAGACGGCCTTTGGGACTTTTCTTTGAAAAGAAATGGAGCGCCATCAAACAAAAACTATTGCATAAGAGTTGTCAAAGCAAACGGATCTCCTCTTAATGGATATGATGTTATAGCAGAAGTTGCAACTGAGACAGTTCCTGATCCTACCACAGAAACAAACAACGTAAGAGGATGGGCGTGGTCTGGAAATATTGGCTGGATAAGCTTCTCATGCAACAACCAAGATCCAAATGTAACCTGCAGTTCTGGACTTACTGAATACGGAGTTCATATGGTGACGCAAAAAAATATAGATGACGGCTTGTATTCTGGCTTAACTTATGATGTTGGCGCTTTGGTAGGGAATGCTTGGTCAGAAGATATCGGCTGGATAACATTTGATAAAAATTTAGCTACTGAAAACGGAACATTTGCATTTCCTTCGGCTTATGGAGATCCTTTCCCTTCAAAAGATTACATGGCAAAAATAGACTTATCTGTTTCTCCTCCAACAATAACAGGTTGGGCAAGAGCTCTTTCTGCAAAAGGTAATTCTGATTGGGACGGATGGATAAAGTTAAGCGGTAATTTGTCTCCTTCTCCTTCCGGCACCAAGTTTACAGGATATATTTGGGGGGAAAAGATTTTAGGTTGGACTTCTTGGAGCAACGATTCTGTGCCTTATGCTGTAACTTTGGAAGATACAGTCCCTACAGTTTCTGCAACCAGCACAACTTTTGCTGACATTTATATTGACAACAGAACGCCGATTTTTAGATTTGTCTATAATGATACAAACAGATACAATCTTGACAGCTATTCTATAACAATAAGAAAACAAGACGGAACATTTGTTGCAAGACAAGATTCTCCTTCTGGTTTGTCAAGGCTTCCGGGAGATTTAATAGAGGTGTCATACGGAGCATCTTCTGACACATGTTATAATGAGCTTGGAGCTGTTATGACTTGTCCTTTGTTGGATAGGGATACTTATTATGATTGGACTGTTTATGTAACCAATGCGCTTTTGATTGACTCTATGCCTTCTGTTGGGCCTCAATTTTACATTCAGCCAAGAAAATACCCTGAACCAAAGATAACGTGGACTCCTGAGCTTATAGTTCCAGACAAAGAAGTTACTTTAATGTCAGATACTTCTGTATGTTATGATTATGTTGCGGGAGTTGATGTACCAAGAGCATGTTCTGTTGACTCCGGAGACCAATTTTTATGGACTATACCTTCATCTGCTACAATAGTTAGTGGAACAACTTCTGATCAAACTCTTATTGTTACATTTGATAAGTCAGGAGGATGCTCCGAGTTTAATAATTCAAACATTGAAGACAGGACGGTTGGCTTGCAAATACTTGGAGATACTTTTGCTCCAGGAGATTGGGCTCCAAATCCTTTAAGCTTTGCTTACCCTGATGCCCAAAAAGCAATCTGTGTTTACAAGCCGGTTCCTGAATTCCAAGAGCAAAGGCCTTAAAGGTAAAAATAAAAAACGATGATAAATCTTACAAAAAAAATTGATATTTTAGGTTTGTTCAAAGAACACTCTTTTTTGGGTGTTGATATTGGCACGTCTTCAATAAAGATAGTTCAGCTTACCAAACACAAAAACACATATAAGCTTGATACTTATGGAGAGATACAGTTTTTTGATAAGGGGTCAAAAGAGGAGCTTGAAGAACAGTCTTTGAAGATGCTTGATGATCAAGTTGCTGATCTTCTAAAAAGCATAGTAAAAGAAACAGGAGCAAAAGCGAAAAAGGCTTCCATGGCTGTTCCTGTATTTTCCAGTTTTTCTACTATTATGGAGATGCCTGATTTGGAAAAAAACGAACTTAAAAAAGCAATAGAATTTCAAGCAAGACAATATGTTCCTGCTCCAATAGATCAGCTTACTTTAAGTTCTGTTATTGTAAAAAGAGAAGATGGACAACAAGGAAAAAAAGGCAAAATTCAGGTTTTGTTGGTTGCAATACCAAATGAAGTGAAATTAAAATATACAAATATTGCCTCGCTTTCCGGACTTGAGCTTATGGCGCTTGAGATGGAAACATTTCCTATGGCAAGATCAATCTTAAAAGGCAGAAAAGATACAGTTTTGATAGTTGACATAGGGCTAAAATCAACAAATTATTGCATTGCAGATGAAGGATTTGTGAAACTTTCCCATAATTATGACATTTCGGGAGCATCACTTACCCAAGCTTTTTTAGATTTTGCAGGAGGGGATTATAAAAAAGCGGAGAATTTAAAAAAAACAATGGGGCTTAAAATGACTCCCGGACAAATGGAAGCGGCATCAGATATATTTGGCTATATAAACAGCATAATAATAGAAGCAGACAGAATAATGAATGAGTTTTTCAACAAAAATGCAAAAAGAGTACAAAGTGTAGTATTGAGCGGAGGATCCGCTTGGATGCCCGGTCTTTTGGAATATTTTCAAGATAAATTAAATGTAAATGTCAGCGTTGCTAATCCGTTTGCTGGTCTTGTTTATCCAAAAGAACTTGAAGAAACACTCAAAGAAATAGGCCCTTCTTTTGCTATAGCAATAGGGCTTGCTATGAGAAAGTAAATTTTAGACAGCAAAAATTATAAAATTTAAAATTTTTGCTTTTTTGTATTTTGTTAAATTATTTTTTTGGGGTATAATTTATGTATGCCTGATGTATCAATATTACAAACTGATACCGAACTGCAGGTTAAGGAAAGCAAAATTCCCGGGTTTTTTATGACAGCTTCAGTACTTGCTTTGCTTGTCAGTATAGGAGCATATATTGGTTTGTTTTTTTATAACAAAATATTGCTTGAGAGGCTTTCTCAGCTTGATTCTGCAATAGAAAATTTAAACATAGAAGCGGCATCAACAAAAGTTGAAGTTTTAAACAAAATAGAAGGGCAGGTTAACATCTTAAAAAAATTAAGGTCAGAGCATACAAATGCCAATGAGATATTTGATGTTTTGGCAAAAACCATTCATCCCAGGGTTTATTACAAAAGCGCAAAAATGGATTTGAAAAATAAAATTGTTGAAGTTCAAGGGCAAGCATTTAACCCCGCAAGCCTTTCAAGGCAGGTTAGCATATATACAAAAAGTGAAAAAATACAAAAATATAAAATTTCCAATGTTAAATTAAAAGACGGTGGAGTTTCGTTTTTGGCAACCTTAAACATTAACTAAAAGAACGTGGACAGAAGATACATAACAGGAACTTTTCTTTTGGTAATAACAATAATAATTGTTGTTGTTTTTGCTCAGCCAAAATACAAAGAAATAGAGGTTGTTTCAAGCAAGCTGGAAGAAAAAGAAAAAGAATTTAACGGACAGCTCTTTTTGGCAAGTGAGGTTAATAAAATCACCAAAGACTTTGAGCCTACTTTAAAAGAAATAGAGGTGTTTGACGAGCTTTTGCCTAAAAAGATAAGCACTGCAGATTTGCTTGTTCAGATTGATTATTTAGCTTCAAGAAACGGGCTTATAATAAAAGATGTTAGCTTTGGAGATGTAAAAAGAAATGTTGTAAAAGGTGGCGGAGAATATTCTTCTTTGCCTGTGAGTTTAAAGATATCCGGCTCTTACAATGCATTTTTAAATTTCAGCAAAGATGTGCAAAAAAACAAACATCTTATGGATATTGTAAATTTAGAGATAGTGCCGGTTCCAATACCAAAAGCCTCAGCAACATCAACTTTGCCTGTAAATGTTGAGCCGACATTTAACTATAACTTAGTTTTAAATGTTTATTACCAATAGCAAATTATGAATTCTTTTTTTAGAAAAATTTTAGATTTTTTTCAAAAAGATCCACAAGCCAAACAAAATTTTTTAATTGTTGTTCTTATAGTTTCTGCTTTGGTAATTTTTGTTATTTTGCTTAATGGTTTTTTCAAAAAAAATCCTATACCGCCAAAAGTAAAAGAGCCTTATGTTGTTTCTGGAAATGTTATAGTTTCAGAAGAAGTATCAAAGGCTGTTATTGAAAAGATAAAAAAAGATTTAAAACTAATAAAAAATGAGCTTAATGACGATTTTTATTTGAAGCTTAGGGTTTATCGCCCTTCAGAAGATTCTGCTTCTGTTCCGGGAAGGCAAAACCCATTTTTAGAGGTAAAGCCATAACAAAAAAGTATGACAAAAACTTTTCTTGATATATTACTGAAAATAAAAAAGATAACAAAAGACCAATATGATGCTTTAAAAAAAGAATTAGAAGCTTCTGGTCTGCCAGAAGAAGAATTTTTGCTTGGCAAGTTTCCCGAAGAGCTTGTTTTTGAAGTAAAAAGTAAGTACTACGGAGTGCCTTTGGCAAAATTACCAGATGATTATTCAATAGATGAAGACGCTTTGGCGCAAATTCCAGAAGAGGTAGCAAAAATGTACAAAATAATACCTATCAAAAAAAACGGATCTGTTTTGGATATAGGAATGGTTAATCCCCAAGATATAAAAGCGTCAGATGCAGTTAAGTTTATTTTAACCAGCAAAAGTTTAAGCGCTCATATATTTCTTATAACCAATACTCAGTTTAAAAAACTTTTTAAGCAATATTCTGCTTTAACAACCAAAGTAAAAGAGGCTCTGAAGGAGGTTGATACAAAAAAAGAAGAAAGAAAAGCGATAGAAGAAGCTTTAAAACAGGAAAAGCTAGCAGAGGAAGCTCCGATAAACAAAATTGTTACAGTTATATTCAAGCATGCTTACGAAGGAGGGGCATCAGACATTCATATAGAACCTTTGGAGTCAGGAACAAGAGTAAGGTTCAGAATAGATGGAGTACTGCATTCTTCTTTGGTCTTGCCAAAAGATATACATGAGTCTTTGGTTTCAAAAATAAAGATACTGTCCAGCTTAAAAATAGACGAAACCAGAGTGCCTCAAGACGGAAGATTCAGAACAAAGATAGATGAAAAGCCAGTTGACTTTCGTGTGTCAACTTTTCCAACAACAGAAGGAGAAAAAGTTGTTTTGCGTCTTTTGGATTTATCAATGGGGACAAAAAGCTTAGAAGAGCTTGGGTTTGTTGGCTCTGGAGTTGAAGTAATAAAAAGAGGGCTAAAAAAACCTTTTGGAATGATACTAACAACAGGTCCTACCGGATCAGGAAAGTCAACTACACTGCAGTCTATGGTTAGTATTTTAAATAACGAGCAGGTAAATATTGTCAGTTTGGAGGATCCGGTAGAATATTATATTGATGGGGTTAACCAGTCTCAAATTAGGCCAGAAATCCAATATGACTTTGCTTCTGGTTTAAGAAGTATATTGCGTCAAGATCCAAATGTTATAATGGTCGGAGAGATAAGAGATTCAGAAACTGCTGCTTTGTCTGTTCATGCCGCTTTAACCGGGCATATTGTTTTTTCAACTTTACATACCAACGATGTTTTGGGGGTTATTCCTCGTCTTGTAGATATGGAGGTAGAGCCGTTTTTGCTTCCAAACGCTCTTAGTATTATGATAGCCCAAAGGCTTGTCAGAAGGTTGTGCGATGAATGCAAAGAGCCTATTGAACCAAAAGGCAGAGCAAAAGAAATTTTAGATAAGAGCATATCTGAAATGCCAAAAAAAATACAAGAAAACTTAGATCTTTCTGGACTTAAAATATATCAAGCAAAAGGATGTTCAAAGTGTGGAAAAAAAGGGACAAAAGGCAGGGTGGTTATCTTTGAAGTTTTGGAAATGACACAACAGCTAAAAGATATTATAATAAAAGGAGAAGACAGTTCAAAAATAGCAGAAGAAGCAAAAAGACAGGGTATGCTTACTATGAGACAGGAAGGAGTTTTGAAAGCTATAAATGGAGTTGTCTCTTTGGAAGATGTTATTCAATCTACAATTTAACAAATTAAAATTATAATAATTAATATTTGTATTATGGAAGGAAAAAAAATTTTAATAATAGAAGACGATTCTTTTTTATCTGATATGTACAATACTAAATTTTCTTCTGAGGGATTTGAAGTTACCTTAGCAGAAGATGGCGAGGCAGCTATAAGTCTTTTATCCGAAAAGAAAGAAGATTTTGATATGATTTTACTTGATGTTGTTATGCCAAAAATGAACGGAATTGAAACTTTAACTAAAATAAAGAAAATTGAAAAATACAAAGATGTTCCAGTTATTATGCTTACAAATTTAGGCCAAAAAGAAGAAATAGATAAAGCAATAAGTCTTGGAGCAAAAGATTATCTTGTAAAATCAAATTATACTCCATCAGAGGTGGTTCAAAAAGTCAGTGAAATGTTGTCTTAACAATTAAGTAAAAAAGCAATGCCAAATATAAAAGAAGAATTTGAAGATTTGCTTCGCAAAGTAGTAGAAAGTGAAGCGTCTGATCTGCATATATCTGTTGGAAGAAAGCCAGAGTTTAGAATAGACGGGTCTTTGATAACTTATGAGGACAGCGAAGTTATTTCAAAAGAGAAAGGGGAACAGATAAAGGACTTAATTTTGCAGAATGAATACCAAAAAAAGAGGTTTGAAGAAGAAAGGGAGCTAGATTTTTCATATACTATTGAAGGCGTTGGCAGATTTAGGGTAAATGTTTTTTATCAAAGGGGAAATTTTTCTGCCGCCTTGAGATTTATTCCAAATTCTATTAAGACTCTTGATGAGCTTGGGCATCCTCAGGTTATTCATGATCTTATAAGAACATCTCAAGGATTTTTTTTGGTTGTTGGACCTTCAGGGCAGGGAAAGTCAACTACTCTTGCGGCAATGATAGATGAAATAAACAGACAGAGAAAAGATCATATCATAACAATAGAAGATCCGATAGAATACATTTTTGAAGACATAAAGTCTGTTATAGACCAAAGAGAAGTTGGTTCAGACACAAAAAGCTTTCACAGGGCGCTTCGCTCTATTTTAAGGCAGGATCCAGATGTTATTATGGTTGGCGAGATGAGAGATCCAGAGACTATATCTGCTGCAATAACAGCCGCAGAAACAGGACATTTAGTTTTTTCAACTTTACATACTAATAATGCATCTCAAACAATAGATAGAATAATAGATTCTTTTCCGCCTTCCCAACAAAATCAAATAAAAGCTCAGCTTGCAGGAACTTTACTTGGGGTTTTATCAAAAAGGCTAATACCAAAAATAGGAGGGGGTAGAGTAGCCGCATACGAGCTTTTAATAGCAAACTCAGCGGTAAGAAATTTAATAAGAGAAGGAAAAACACATCAAATAGATTTGGTTATTGACACCTCTGCAGATTCAGGAATGCTTTCTTTGAATAAATCTTTGGCATATTTAATAAAGCAGGGGCAGATTACAATGGAAGATGCAGAAATTTATTCTCTTAATCCTTCGGAGCTTAGGATTCTTGTTAAATAAATGATATTTAGCTATGAAGCAAAAACCCTGCAAGGGGAAAATAAAGTTGGAACGGTTGAGGCTTCCTCGCAAGAAGCGGCTATTGAGGTTTTGCAAAGAAACAATCTTATAGTTTTAAATATAAAACAGGCTTCTAGCATTTCTTTACTTTCAAAAAGAATAAAGCTGTTTGATAGAATACCAAAAAAAGAAATAGTTGTTTTCTCAAGGCAAATATCTGCTTTGTTTGAAGCTAAAGTTCCCGTTATAGAGTCTTTAAGGACTATGACAGAACAAACAGAAAATCCTGCTTTCAAAGAAGTCTTGGACGATGTAACTCAAAGCGTTGATGAAGGAAATCCGCTTTCCAGATCGTTGGAAAAACACAAAAAAGTTTTTTCTGAGTTTTATATAAGCATAGTACATTCAGGAGAGCTTTCCGGAAGGCTTGATGAAGTGTTTGCTTATTTGGCAGATTCTTTGGAAAGAGAATACTATCTTACTCAAAAGGTAAGAGGAGCTATGATATATCCTGCTTTTATAATTTTAGGCTTGATTGCGGTTATGTTTGTTATGATGGTATGGGTTATTCCAAATTTGACGAGTGTTTTTGAAGAGGCAAATGTTGAGTTGCCAATTTTGACTAAAATAATAATCTGGATGTCCGATGTGTTTAAACAATTTTGGTGGCTTATTCTTGCTTTGCTTTTTGGCGGGGTGTTTGGATTTTTAAGGTGGATTTCTACAGATGTAGGAAAAAAGATATGGAGCCAAGTCCAGCTTCAACTTCCCATTTTTGGAGATATTTTAACAAAATTTTACCTTTCTCGGTTCTCTGACAGCCTAAGCACCCTTATCAAAGGTGGGCTTCCAATTGTAAAATCCCTGGAGGTTTCTTCAAGTGTTGTTGGAAATTATACATACAGGAGCATAATAGAAGAAACAATAGACAATGTAAAAAAAGGAGGAACAATAAGCCAAATTTTTAAGACAAAAAAAGAGATTCCGCTTATGGTAAGCCAGATGATATTTATAGGCGAGCAGGCAGGAAAGCTTGATGCTACTTTAAGGACGGTTGCTGATTTTTATCACAAAGAAGTCAAAAACGCTATGGACAATTTAGTAACCATAATAGAACCGCTTTTGATACTTGTTTTGGGAGTTGCTGTTGCGATTTTGCTTATTGCCATATTGATGCCGATGTATAATATAACTTCTGCAATTTAGTTATTCACAGTTTGTATTGTGTTTAAAAAGCGGTTATATTATAATTTTAAGTGTAAGTTTTGCAACTTTTAAAGGTCGAATTCTAATAAAGCTCATGAGCCATTCAAGCTTGGGGCTTATGAAAATAAAATTAATAAATTATTATTATGACAAAAGATAATAAAAAAGGTTTTACACTTATTGAGCTTTTAGTTGTTATTGCTATTATAGGTATTTTATCTTCAATTGTTTTGGTTTCTTTGGGAAATGCAAGGCAAAAAGCAAGAGACGCAAAAAAGCAGGCAGACTTAACATCTATTGCTACGGCTTTGGCATTGTATGCTGATGACAATAACGGAAACTTTCCAGCTCCTGACACAACAAATTGTATAGGAGTAGCTTCCTGTCTTCCACCAACAACATCACCTTTGTATGCTACTTATTTGAAGGGAGGAAGACCTCTTGAACCGGGAACAAACAACGACTATCTATATTACAACAACGGAACAGATGCAACATATTGTATACACAGCTCTCCTTTGGAAAACAAGCCGACACAAAGGGTATTTTGCGATAGTGGAGGATGCAGGCTGGTTAGCACATCTCAATCTTGCCAGGCTGGAACAACAGAAGGATAAAGCTTAAAGCTTTCTTAAAAAACAGCCCCAAAATTTTTGGGGCTGTTTTTATTTTGGCATAAAATTTGATATTATATTTGTATGGAAGAGTTTTTTGTTTTTTTGTTAGGTTTGGGATTTGGCAGTTTTTTAAATGCTGTTGTTTTTAGGTTGGAAAAAAAAGAAGGGTTTGTAAAAGGAAGATCAAGATGCATGCACTGTGGGCATGCGCTTTTTTGGTATGAGCTTATTCCTGTTTTGAGTTTTGCTATTCAGAAAGGAAAATGCAGAAAGTGCAAAAAAAAGATATCTTGGCAGTATCCTTTAGTTGAACTTGCTTGTGCGTTTTTATTTTTGGCGGCTTTTTTTGTTGTTTTTGAGTTTAATTTTTACTTTTTTTATCTTTTGGTTGTATTTTGGTTTTTGCTTTTTATTTTTGTTTTTGACTGGAAGCATTATATAATTCCAAGTGGATCGGTTTATTTTTTAATAGCGATTTCTTTTTTTTATAATTTAATTTTTAATATTCAAAATATAATCAGTGTAATTTTAGCGTCATTTTTATCCTTTGGATTTTTTGCTTTTTTATATCTTGTTTCTTCTGGAAAATGGATAGGTATGGGAGATGTGAAATACGGGGTTTTTATGGGACTGTTTTTGGGCTGGCCTGATGTTTTAGTAGCTTTGTTTTTTTCTTACATAATAGGAGCTGTCGTTGGTATTTTTTTAATTTATAAAAATAAAAAAAGCTTAAAAAGCGAGATTCCTTTTGGACCGTTTTTGGTCTTGGGAACTTTGTTTGCTTATTTTTTTGCTTCTGAAGTTATAAGCTTTTATTTACTATGAAAAAAAACGGATATACTTTAGTTGAGCTTTTGGTTTCTATAACAATAATAACAACATTGTTTGTTATTACCGTTGTCAATTTAAGAGGAGGAAATGACAATCAGGCGCTTTTAAGGTCTGCTCAGGAACTTGCTTTTAATTTAAGAAAAGTACAAAACTTATCTTTGTCAACAAAAAAGTATGGTGTGAATTCAGTGTGTTTTTATGGGCTTAAAATAGATACGGCAAATTCTTATTTTTTGTATTATAATGATACTGCAGGATGCTCTGGTCCTGTTATGTATGTTGGAGCTTTTGCCACAAAAATAGATCCAAATCCAATATATTTAGAAAAAGGCATAGAATTTTCTCCAACTTCGGTAGGAAAGGATATTGCTTTTGTTCCTCCAGAGCCGTTGACTTATTATATGAACTCAAACAATTTTGCTCCGCAAAATATTGTTTTAAGAATAAAAAGTGATATTGCAACAACAAAAATTATCACGGTAAATAGGCTTGGAAATATTCAGATACAATAATGACAAAAAAATATAAAAATAAAAATGGATTTACTTTAGTTGAGGCTTTGGTTGCTGTGGCTATTTTTTCTATAGGAACTACAGCGGCGGTGGTTTCTGTTATTCAGACTATCAAGCTTTCCGAAAGGGTCAAAACTCAGGTTGTTGCGGCAAATTTAGCGCAGGAAGGCATAGAGATAGTAAGAAATATAAGAGACTCCAACTGGAAAAGTTCTTTAAGCTGGGATACAAATCTTCCTTCAGGATCAGGATGCGTTCAGTATAACCGATATGCTCTTGATCCAAACTGCTTTGGTGGAACTGTTTTGTTGAAGTTTGATGGCAATTATTATTCTCACGATGGAACAGGAACGGATTCTATTTTTACCAGACAAGTCAGTATAGCTTATTTTGACGATGATTTTTCCGGAAGCGCAGAAAGAATGCTTGTTACATCAACGGTAACTTGCGTTACGGGAAGTTGCAGTATAACTTTGCAAGAAAATTTATATAATTGGAAATGATAAAAGAAGCAAAAAACAAAAAAGGAACAACTTTAATTGAGCTTTTAATATCAATTGCGGTTTTTGCTATTGCTGTTGGTATAAACGCAAATATATTTATCAGTACGCTTAAATCTCAAAAAAGATCTGTTGGAGTGCAAAATGTAACAGACAATGCAAGGTATGCAATGGAAGTGATAACAAGAGAATTAAGAACTATGAATGTTGATTTAACTTTGGACAATGGATATTGCACATTTGCATCATGTATGAATGTAAATGGAGACTACAGCACGATATATTTTGTTTCTGGTTCAGAAAACAGGAACTTAAATATAATAAAAGTTTCTTTAAACAACGGAGTGATTATGTTTGATGATGAGGTTTTGTTAACTCCAGATGATGATATGCCAATAACAGATTCTTCAAAAGTTAATGTTGTAGATCTTAACTTTAAAGTGGATAATGTCTCCACTTCTACCCAGCCAAGAATAACGATAAAAATGCAGGTTGAACCAAAAAATGAGCCGGGAAATATTTTAAATATGCAAACAACAATTTCTCCAAGAGAAATTAACTTATAGCTATGAAAAAAAACAGAAATGACAGAGGAATAACTCTTTATATTACAATAATGATTTTGGCAATTATTCTTGCAACTGCTGTTTATCTTTCTTCTTTGATGATAGGAGAATTTAAGTTAACAGGAAATGTAAAAAACTCAATGTCTGCTATAAATGTAGCTGGTTCTGCGCTTGAGGCCGCTTTGTATGAGTCAAGAGTTAAAGAGTCTTTAAATACCGGAAGCTATGATTGTTCTTTGTTTTTGGGGGTAGCATCTCTTAATTGTTCTGTTAATGTTGATACTGCTTACTCTGCCACATCCACTTGCAATGGAACATACAACTGTACAAAAATACAAGCAACAGGAACAAGCGGACAGTTTAATAGAAAGCTTCAAGCAACATATATAAACCGATGACAAAAAAAGAGATAAAACAAAGAATAGAAAAGTTAAAAAAAGAGATAAACTATCACAGGTATCTTTATCACGTTTTGGACAGGCAGGAGATATCAGAATCTGCTCTGGATTCGTTAAAGCATGAGCTTTACAAGCTGGAGCAGGAAAATCCTGAGTTTATTACAAAAGACTCTCCAACTCAAAGAGTAGGTGGAGTTCCTTTAGATAAGTTTGAAAAAGTAAGGCATGAGAAAAGAATGCTTTCTTTGGAAGATGTATTTTCCAAAGAAGAGTTTGAAGACTGGGAAAGAAGAAACAAAAAAATATATCCATCAGGAAAATATGAATATTTCGGAGAGCTTAAAATAGACGGATTTGCGATTTCTTTAATATACAAAAATGGAGTATTGGAGGTTGCAGCAACAAGAGGTGATGGGGTAGTTGGAGAAGATGTCACTCAAAATATAAAAACTATAGAATCTATTCCTTTAAGCCTTCAAGTGCACGATGTGTTTGTTGATAACAAAAATATAGAAAAATACAAAAAAAACATAGAAAAGATAATAAAAAAAGGAACTTTAAACATAAAAGGGGAGGTGTATATGACAAAAGAGGTTTTTGAACAGATAAACAGACAAAGAGAAAAAAGCGGAGAACCTCCTTATGCTAACCCAAGAAACACCGCCGCAGGATCTATAAGACAGCTTGATCCAAATATTGCAAGATCAAGAAAACTGGAATTTTTGGCGTATGCCATAACTACAGATTTTGGGCACAAGACTCACAAAGACGAACATGATATGCTAAAAGTTCTTGGATTCAAAACCGACAAATATGCTTCTTTATTTAAAAACTCAAATGAGGTTGAAAAATTTTGGGAGGAGATTTTAAAAAAAAGAGACAGCTTGCCTTATCAAATTGACGGGCTTGTTATAAATATAAATGACAACAAAACATTTCAGATGCTTGGTGTTGTAGGCAAAGCTCCAAGGGGAGCAATAGCGTTTAAATTTCCGGCAGAAGAGGCAACAACAATTGTTTGTGATGTGTCTGTTCAGGTTGGGAGAACGGGAGTGCTTACTCCTGTTGCTCACTTAAAACCAATAAATGTTGGCGGAACAGTGGTTTCAAGAGCTTCTTTGCACAACTATGATGAGATAAGAAGGCTTGGGCTTAAGATAGGAGATACAGTTGTTGTTCAAAGGTCTGGAGATGTAATCCCAAAGGTAGTTAAAGTCTTTGAAAATTTAAGGACAGGAAAAGAAAAAGAAATAAAAGAACCAAAAAAATGTCCGATTTGCTTCTCTGATGTGAAAAAAGACAAAAATGGGGTTATATTGCGATGTGAGAATAAAAAATGTCCTGCAAAAAGCAGAGAAAGTTTGCATCATTTTGTTTCCAAAAAAGCTTTTGATATAGACGGGCTTGGACCTAAAATTTTAGACAAATTGTCAGATATCGGTTTGATTTCTGATTTTGCGGACATATTTTTCTTAACAGAAGGAGATTTGGTGCCAATAGAAAGGTTTGCTGAAAAATCTGCAAAAAATTTAATTGAAGCAATAAAATCAAAAAAAGAGATAGAGCTTGCTAAATTTTTATATGCGCTTGGCATTTTACATGTTGGAGAAGAAACGGCAATTTTGTTAGCAAAATATCTAGCAAAAAAGTCAAAGATTAAAAAACCGTCCGATGTTTTGTCTGCTTTTGACAAAGAAACAGAAGAATCTCTTCAAGAAATTCCAGATATAGGGCCAAAAGCGGCAGAAAGCATAAAAAATTATTTTAAAGACAAGCACAATCGGGAAGTTTTGCAAAAACTAAATGACGCTGGTATAATCATAAAAAGTCCAAAAATAAGCAGTCAGGCAAATTTGCTTGAAGGGAAAGTTTTTGTTTTGACAGGAGAGCTTAAAAGCTTTACAAGGGACGAGGCAAAGAATATAATAAGAGATCTTGGCGGAAAGGTTTCAAGCAGTGTTTCTTCAAATACCGATTTTGTTGTTGTGGGAGAAAATCCAGGGTCTAAGCTTCAAAAAGCAGAAAAATTAAAAATAAAAACTTTATCGGAAGAAGATTTCTTAAAAATTATAAAAAAATAAAATGATATCGGAAAAAGACATAAAATATATAGCTTCGCTTGCCAGACTTGATTTGTCAGATGAGGAAATAAAAAAAATGACAACCGATATGTCTTCTGTTTTGGATTATGTAGAAGAACTTAATTCTGTTGATACATCAAAAACAAGCCCGACTTTAAGTGCTGTTTCTTTTTCAAATAATTTTCGGCAAGATGATGAAAAGACTATAAAATGCGACCAAAAGTGCAGGCAAGATTTAATTGAGCTTGCTCCAGAAAGCGAAGACGGTTTTATAAAAGTTAAGGCTATTTTAAAGTGATGGAACTAGAAAATTTATCTATAAGAGACCTAAACAAAAAATTAAAAGCAAAAGAAATATCATCTTTGGAATTGACGGAATTTTACATATCTCAAATAGAAAAAAAAGACGATGATATAAAAGCTTTTTTAAGTTACAGTTTTGATGAAGCAAAAAAGCAGGCAAAAAAGGCAGATGAGGTTATAAGCTCAAGCGATGATATTTCTTTGCTTTGCGGAATACCATTTGCAGTTAAAGATAATATTTTAATAAAGGGACAAAAAGCAACTGCTGCATCCAAAATGTTGGAAAACTATAATGCTCCGTATGATGCTTTTGTTATTGAAAAGTTAAAAGAAAAAAACGCTGTTTTTTTGGGAAAGACAAATATGGATGAGTTTGCTATGGGATCTTCAACGGAAAACTCTGCATTTTTTTGTACAAAAAACCCGCATGATAAAAACAAAGTTCCGGGAGGGTCATCAGGAGGATCGGCTGCCGCTGTTGCGTCTTCTCAGGCAGTCTATGCTTTAGGATCAGACACAGGAGGATCTATTCGCCAACCTGCTTCTTTTTGTGGCGTGGTTGGTTTAAAGCCTACTTATGGCGCAGTGTCAAGATATGGGCTTATTGCCATGGCATCTTCTTTGGATCAGATAGGTCCTTTAACAAAGACAGTTGATGATGCAGAGATTGTATTTGATGCAATTTTAGGAAAAGACAAAAAAGATGCAACTAGCGTTGCTTATCCAGAAAAAATGGCAAAAAGCGGTTTAAGCGAAATAACCATTGGGATACCAAAGGAATACTTTGTTGATGAAGTTGATCCAAATATAAAAGACATAGTAAAAAAACAAATTGAAGAGCTTCAAAGCGCAGGAGCAAAGATAAAAGAGGTTAGTTTGCCAAACACAAAGCATGCCCTTTCTGTTTATTATATAATAATGCCTGCTGAGGTTTCATCAAATATGGCAAGGTATGACGGCATAAAGTACGGCTACTCAAAACAACACGGACAAGATTTGTCAGATGTATATTTTAACTCAAGAGGCGAAGGTCTTGGCAATGAAGTAAAAAGAAGAATAATGCTGGGAACTTATGTTTTGTCTGCTGGATACTATGATGCTTACTACAAAAAAGCGCAAAAGGTAAGGACGCTTATAGTTGATGATTTTAAAAAAGCATTTGAAGAAGTTGATGTTTTGGCAACTCCTACCTCTCCTACAGTTGCATTTGGATTTTCAGAAAAAACAAAAGATCCTTTATCTATGTATCTTGCAGACATATTTACGGTGCCGGTTAATTTAGCTGGTGTTCCGGCGATTTCAATTCCTTGTGGAAGTTTGGACGGTATGCCGGTAGGACTTCAGTTTATTGCCCCATGGTTTTTGGAGAAGAACTTGTTTTTAGTTGGCAAAGAATATGAAAAATTAAAGCAAAATTAATATGCAGGATAGTTTTTTGGTAAATTCAATTGATTATACAAGGCAATTTGATTATGCTTTGTTTGTAGATAGTATAAAGCCTTATTTTATTGTAGTGTCTTTGCTTTTGTTGTTTCATATTATCTATTTGATATACAAACTAAACAAGCTTCATGGCAGATTTCAAATATACAAAGACGCTTTTTTTAGGAAGACTCCTCCTCCATATAAAGGAGAGTTTGTAAAAAGGTGGGAAAATGTTCAAAGAAGAATGGAAACGATGCAGGAAGCAGAATACAAACTTGCCATAATAGAGGCAGATAAAATTTTTGATGACCTATTAAAAAAGATGTCTTGTAAAGGAAACACTACAAACGATAGGCTAAGATGTATAAACAAAGATATGCTTCCTTCAATAGACAAAGTAAAAAGATCGCATAAAATTAGAAATAAAATAGCCCATGATCCTGATTTTCATATATCTTATTCAGATGCAAAAAATGTTATAGAATCCTACAAAGATGCTCTAAAAGAACTTAAAATACTTGCGTAATATATTTTTTTATATTAAAATGCTTTTTGTTGTTAAAATATTGTGTTGAAGCGGGGTGGAGCAGCGGTAGCTCGTCGGTCTCATAAGCCGAAGGTCGTAGGTTCGATTCCTACCCCCGCAACAAGCTTGCTTTTGTTGCTGGTTTTGTGGTTTTGTCAGGGGAGATTTGCCAGGGTAGCTCAGTTGGTTAGAGCACAGGACTCATAAGCCTGGGGTCGAGGGTTCGAATCCCTCCCCTGGTACCAAAAACCAGCAACAAAAGCAGATTTAAAAATAGGCACTGCGGGCCTGTAGTCTAGCTCGGTTATGATCTTCAATCTTGTTTTTTATTAAAAATAAGATTGAATTTCCTGTATCACGGAGTTTGACTTTCAACAAAATGTTCTTTGGATTTTATTTACTTTTCATCTGCGGGGCCGTGGTCTAGCCCGGTTATGACGCCTCCCTGTCACGGAGGAAATCGCCGGTTCGAATCCGGTCGGCCCCGCAGATGACGAGTACTTTTTTACTACTTTTTCCAAAGAACATTTTGTTGTAAGTTAAATGATCGAATCTGGTCAGGCCCGTAGCGCCTATTTTTATTTCCAACTAACTTACTTAACTTTCTCACGATCGTGAGAAAGTTAAGTAAGTTGGGAAAAATTGTTAAATTAAGTATTAGTTAAAAATATGAAAGGAGAATTAACTGAAAAAATATTAGAAAGAATAAAAGAAGGTAATATTATTGGAAAGGAACTGTTAAAAGATTTTTTAATGGGTAAATTAACCATAGATAGAGGTTGGGATAAAATATTTTATGGTGATTTGCACAACAAAAAATCATAT
>JALTWS010000003.1 GCA_027048495.1 Candidatus Azambacteria bacterium | reverse complement strand
ATTTTATATTATGATTTTGCCTTTTGCCTCTTACTCACCCAACTCACGATCGTGAGTTGGGTGAGTGACAAAAAATCAATTTTATATGAAAAATACATAAAAAATAATACAAAACAAAAACTATTATAAGTATTTCTTGTAAAACAAAAAACCGCCAAGACTGTTTCTTGGCGGTTTTTTGTTTTTTTACCTTTTTGCCCATCTTGGAGACTTTCTTGCCTTTTTAAGCCCGTATTTTTTCCTTTCCTTTACTCTTGGATCTCTTTTTAAATAACCTGATCTTTTCAATCTCTTTTTAAAATCAGAGTTAAAAACAACCAAAGCTCTTGCTATCCCATGCCTTATAGCTTCTGCCTGTCCTTTTATCCCTCCGCCCTTTACCTTCACTGAAACCCTAAATTTTTCCAAGCTCTTCATTCTTTTGAGCGGAGCTTCTATTATATCAGCCAAAGCATCGGAATTTAAATATTCCTTGTAGTCTTTTCCGTTTATTGTAATTCCGTTCCCTTTGGTAAAAAGCCTTACTCTTGCAGTTGCAACTTTTCTTCTTCCAACAGCTTCATAATACCTTTCTTTTTGGGTATCTTTTGTTACTTTTTTTTCTGTATTTTTTTGTTGTGTTGTTGTTTGTTCTGGCATTAGTTTATTTGTTTATTATAAAGCTTTAATTTTTTTAACATTCTTTCCCTTAATTTATTTTTTGGCAACATTCCATAAACAGCCCTTTTTACAGCTTCTCTTGAATCTTTTTCCATAACTTTCTCCAATGTTTCAGATTTTATTCCTCCCGGATATCCAGAATGCCTCCAATAAAGCTTTTGCTTCATTTTTTTTCCTGTTACCTTAATCTCATCTGTATTATAAACAAAAACAGTGCTTGAAGCATCTGTATTATGCCTTTGATAAGCTGGATTATTTTTGCCCATAAGATAAAATGCAACCTCTGAGGCCAGCCTGCCCAGCGTCTTGCCTTTTGCGTCTATTTTTATTACATTTGAAGTTTTGTTGTTTTCCATGTTTTTATACAAGTTCTATTTGTGCCATTTTTGCTCCATCTGATTTTCTTCTGTTTAGCTTTATTATTCTTGTGTAACCTCCATTTCTATTTTTGTATTTTGGAGATATTTCATCAAAAAGTTTTTTTGTTGCATCTTCTGAAAGAATTTTTCTTATCTCCCTTATATTCGCAACTGACTTAACCTTTGCTCTTGTTATCATTTTTTCAAATTTTGGCCTTATTTCTTTTGCCTTTGCTTCTGTTGTTTTAATTTTTTCATTTAAAATCAAAGCTGTTATAAGAGACTTGCTCAAAGCCCTTCTTTGGTTTGCTTCTCTATGTAGTTTTCTTCCTTTTTTTAAGTGTTTCATTTTATTTTAATGACACTCCTAATTTTTTTAATGCTGATTTTATCTCATCAAGCCCTTTTTGCCCCATTCCTTCAAGCCCTAAAATATCAGATTCTGTTTTTTTAATCAAGCCCGCTACTGTTTTTATGCTGGAATTTTCAAGGGCATTTATAGTTCTTGAAGACAAATCAAGGTCAGATACTTTAATCTTTCCAACATCTTCTTGTGGGCTTTCTTCTTTGGTGCTTTGGTCTTCTTGGATTTTTTCATCACCAGAAAAACTTTCTTCAACAGCCTCTATTGAACTTTCCCTTTGTAATTTTGAAAATTGGCCTACTAAAATATCAACTGCATCATAAAAAGCATCTTCTGGATCTATGCTTCCGTCTGTTTCTATATTTAAAATAAGCCTGTTAAAGTCCGTTCTGTCTCCAACACGCATATCCTCAACATCATAACTAATTTTTCTGATTGGAGTAAATATTGCATCAACAGCTATTAGTCCTATATCTAGCTTTTCTTTTTTCCTTTCTTCAACAGGAACATAGCCCATTCCTTTTTCCACTATCATTTCAATTTCAAGCTCTGCTTTTTTATCTGTTAACGTTGCTATAACAAGATCTTTGCTTACAACCTCAACCTGGCTGGGAGCAGAAATATCAGCTCCAGTAACTTGCTTTTCTCCTGAAGCTTTTATGGTTATAGTTTGGGGTTCATCTGAAAATAACTTAAACCTTAATTGTTTTATGTTAAGCAAAATATCAACTACATCTTCCATAACATGGTCAATTGTAGAAAACTCATGAGAAACTCCCTTTATTTTAACAAAAGTAACAGCCGCTCCCGGCAAAGAAGAAAGCAAAACTCTCCTTAAAGCATTGCCCAGAGTCATACCATAACCAGGATAAAGCTCTTCTATTTCAATAGAAGCTTTGTTCCCATCTTTTGTTATTTTTGGTTGTTTTGGTAGAGTTATTTCCATAATTATTTTTCACGCAAAATACAAATATTTTTGTATTTTGCGTGTTGCTTAAAATTAATTATCTTGAATAAAATTCTGTTATTAACTGCATATTAAATTGTGAATCTATATCATCTTTTTGCGGCATTCTTTTAACTTCAATAGAAAGCTTATCCTTATCAAGAGAAAGCCAACCTGGAGTTTGATATTTTTTAAGCTTTTCTTTTAAATCTTTAAATATTGCTTTGTTTTCTGAACCTTTTCTTATTGTTATCACATCTCCAACCTTAACCAAAATAGAAGGTATATCAACTCTTCTTCCATTTAAAGCTATATGCCCATGACCAACAATCTGTCTTGCTATACTCCTTGATCCTGCAAGACCTCCTCTGAAGACTACATTATCCAGCCTTGTTTCTAAAATCTGCAACAAAATATCTCCGGTTACACCCTCTTTTCTGCTTGCCATATCAAAATATTTCCTGAATTGATTTTCTCTTAGATGGTAGCTTCTTTTTACCTTTTGCTTTTCTGCTAGCTGAATTCCATATTCAGAGATACCTCCTCTCCTTCTTTTATTTCCATGAACGCCCGGATAGTATGGCCTTCTTACCATAGCGCATTTTTGGGTAAAGCAACGATCGCCTTTTAAAAAAAGCTTTTCTCCTGCTCTTCTACATTTTTTACATTTTGAATCTTCCATAATAAATATTAAATGAAGCAAGTAAAATACAACTTACTTGCTTAAAATTAATGCTATACTCTTCTTGGTTTTTTAGGCCTGCAACCATTGTGCGGAATAGGCGTAATATCTGCTATTGAAGTTATATTCAAACCGCAGTTTGCAAGCCCTCTTGCGGCAGAATCCCTGCCAGAACCTATTCCTTTAACATAAACCCTAACATCTGAAAGTCCTGTCTTTCTAATCTTTTCAACAACAGCTTCAGCAACTTTTGACGCAGCATAAGGGGTAGATTTTTTTGCTCCCTTAAACCCAAGAGAACCAGCTGAAGACCAAGCAAGAACATTACCGTTTTCATCTGTTATTGTTATTCTTGTATTGTTGTAAGTAGCCTCAATATAAGCAAGCCCTTTTTTAACAGCACTTTTTTTAGAAGAAGCTGTTTTGCTCTTTGCCATAGCCGCCTCAATACTTTGAGTTTCTTTAAGCAGATCTGATTCAGTTTGTTTTAAAATTTTTTTCTTTCCCATAATATTTTATTTCTTTGAAACAACTACCCTGCCAGAACCAACATTAACTCTTTTGTTCCCTCTTCTTGTTCTTGAATTAGTTTTTGTCCTTTGTCCTCTGGTAGGCAATCCTTTCATATGCCTTATTCCTCTATAAGCTTTTATATCCTTTAACCTTTTTATATTAAACATTATTTCTCTTTTTAAATCTCCTTCAATCTTATAATTTTTCTCTATTATCTCTTTTAACTGATTTATTTGCTCTGCTGTTAACTTATTTGCTCTTGTATTTGGATCTATCTTGGCAATATTCAAAATCTCATTTGCTCTTGCTCTGCCAATGCCAAATATATAAGTTAAAGCTATTTCTATTCTTTTGTTTTCTGGAATATTTACTCCTGCTATTCTAGGCATTTTTATAAAAAATTAATTATTTATAATACTTATTTTTGTCTTTGTTTGTGCTTAGGGTTTGAACAAATAACACGCACTCTGCCTTTTCTTCTAACAGATTTGCACTTTGCGCATATTTTTTTAACTGATGCTTTTACTTTCATTTTAACCTATAAATTATCCTACCTTTGGTCAAGTCATACGGGCTCATTTCTACTCTCACCTTGTCTCCCGGCAAAATTTTAATAAAATGCATACGCATCTTACCAGATAAATGAGCTAAAATCAAGCTACCGTCATCTAGCTTGACTCTAAAAGTAGTATTTGGCAATGATTCTTCAACCACGCCTTCTTTTATTATATTTTCTTTTGACATACGTTAGGTATATTTTTATCAAAAAATAAAAACAAAGTCAATACTAAAAAACTAAATTTTTAAATTTATTACATTACACTTTACGCGATCGCGTAAAGTGTAATAAAAAATGAAAATCCCCAAAGAAGCTCTTTGGGGATAGGCTAAGGATAGGCTAAAAAGAAAAATTCTTTTTATTCTTTAACTTCTATTTTTATATATTTTGTGTTTGCTGGCGCTTTTGAAGACCATACAGGAAACAATGTAACCTCTGCTTCTTCTATTGATGAGTTGCCCTTTAGAACCTTTTTAATTTCTTCTTTGTTTTTTCCAGACAAATTATTTTTTAAAGATTCAACATCAACCTTGCCAGCAACCACTTCGCTTGCATTTACCAAAAATGTAAAAGTTGATTTTTCTAAATTAAATATTCCTTCATCATATTCCAAAACCAAAGTATTTGGATAGGTTTTTTGATCTTCATTTATTTGCTCAGAAAGCCTTTTTTCCGCTAGTTTTTTTACGTCTTTTTCATCAAATGCAAACACATTGTATTCTACCTTCAAAACAGCATCAAACTCATCAACTGCTGTCCCTTCCTCTGGAGTTATAAACTCTTTTGTTTTGATATTGACAGCCTCATCTAAAACTTTCAAATTATTAGGAACATTTTCTAAAATAAAATTATTTTGGTTTGCTTTTAACTGATCCAGCAAAGACTGCTTTGCTTGTTGAATGTCATCTTTTGTAATTGCTCTTGTTTCTCCCAAAGATCCTCCCTGCATAGGAGCTTCTGATTTTGCATAAAAGCCGTCAAACCTTTCTGTCCCCTTAAATCCAGGAATTGTAAAAGTTGAAGGACCTATGTTGTATTCTGCTCCAGGTTTGTCAGCCACAACCTCCACCTCAAGCTTTCCCGGCTCTATGACTTTTCCATTTTGAACTTTAGCTCCAGGAACCACTATCCTTTTTGTTATTCTAAATATCTTGCCACTTGGATCTTCAAACCTTGTTTTTGCAATCAAAACCTGGGGGTCCTTTCCAAATTCGTTGTAGATGGTTATTTTCCCTTTTGCTTTTGTTGCCCCAGAAGACTCTCCTGTTGCTTTAAATTTTCCTGATATTTCTTTGGGAAATGTTATCACCTGCCCGGGTATAACACCATTTTGAAAATTTATTTCAGAAGCATTTATATCAGAAACAACATTTAAGGAAAAATCAATCGTTTCTTTTTTTGGAAAAACTACTACTGTAGCTTTTGGCCTTAAAGCAACAAAAAAGAAAAGCAAAATAACGACTAAAACTCCCAAAAAAATTCCGATTGTTTTTTTGTTTGAAAAAAACTTATTAAAATAGCTTTTAAAATTTAAAGTATTGTCTCTTTTTGTTTTATCTTTTTTTAAAATTGAAAAATCAAAAGAAGAATGTTTTTGTTTTATTGATTTCTCAAAAAAGTTTCTTGCTTGTTCATCTTTTTCTGGATCAAAAAACTCTTCTTGTGAATCTTCATCCTCATCAAAAGAGGTATTTATTTTCTCATACTCTGAAGGACTATCTAAAAAAGAAGGTTTTTTTATGTCTCCAACAACCTTTTTTTTGCTGTCTTTTTCCTTCAAAAATGAAGGCAAGTCATCTTCGTTGTCTTGTTGTAATTCAACTTTAAAGCCAGCATCTTTTGCATAATCTAAAACATCTTGATTTTCAGAAACTATAATAATGTTTTTACCCAAAACACCCGCTTCCCTTTTTAAAAGCTTTATATTTGCTTCATCAGACAATATGTCTAAATTAACGTCTAAATTAATATAAACATCTTCTCCATCGTAATTTTCTATTTTATCTATCAGGTGCGCTATGGTCTCCTCTTGTTTGACATGTATTATTTTTTTCATTGCTTTTTTATTAAATTATTTAACTTATACACTATAGCATAAACAAAAGCATCTTCTTCTTTTCTGAAAGATCTTGTTTCATCCAGCTTAAAATTGTGTTCAAATTTATCAAAAAACTTTATATCTATATTATCAAAAAAAGGCAAATTAGAAAACCACCCAGAAGATTTTGAAAAAGCCTGCTTCAAAACCAAATACGGAGCAGAGTCAAACGAAACAAAAACACAAGAAGGCAAAATATTATCCCTGTCCAAAACAACTATCATTTTTTTTGCGCAAAAGACAACATCTTTTGAAGAAGTATCCGCCAGCTTTCTTGTTTTATCCAAAATAGAGATATCTAAATTGCCAAGCATAAAGCTGTTTTTTATACTTGCCGCTTCCTGAACTCCCACAGAAAAAAAATCTGATATTTTTTTGATAAAAATACACCAGCCTATGTTTTCGTTAACCACATTATCTAAAAAACCATCTCTTAACAAAAAGATGCTCAGGCTATTTCCAAACACATTTATAAAAACAGCATCTTTTAATGAGGCTTTGGCCTTTGTGTATTCACAAAGAGTATAATCCAACGGAAAAATTCCTTTAAATTCTAACTTCAGAATCTGGGACAATTCCTTTAGCTTTTTTTCTATATCAATTTTAGATTTAAATACAACACAATTAATTTTTATTTCTTTGCCAGATAATCCAACAGGATCTTTTAATAAATACCCGTCAACAAATATTTTTTGATATATAATATCATTTACAAATGTACCATTTTTTTGCGCTTCTTTTTTTATTTTTAGTTTAAGCGTATCAAGTTCATCTTTAGTTATTTTTTTATTTTCTGATTTTCTTATTAAAGAGTCAGATATAAATTCAGTTTTTAATAAGCTTGGGGAAAGAAAAAAAACTGCATTTTTTGGTATTTTTTTATCTTTTTTGCTTTTTATATATTGCCAAAGTTTTTGTATATTAAATTTTACCTTTAAAAATTCATTAGAAAACCTAAAATCAACTTCCAACGGCTCAAAATAAGCTTCTTTTATAACAATGCTTTTATTTTTTGGATCATTTTTTAAAAAAAGACAATCAATTCTATCAAAATAAACCAAAAAAGCAATCAGGTTATCCCGTCTGTCAAAAATTGTATTTTTTTTATTAAACAGACCAAACATAAAAGCAATATATTAATTTTCTAAATAATCTTCATCGACAAAGCCAAAATGAACAAGTCCTTCTATTATGCCAGATACATAATATCCATTTAAGTTTTTGTATCCTTTTGCTATCCATAATTTATTTAAAATATTTTTTTGCATTGCTATTTTTATAGTTTTGTTTTTTACATCATCAATGGCGTTTCTGACAACCACCGACCAATATCCATTTGTAAGTGGAAGTATATCATTTCCCGAATCTCCACAATACAAAACCTCATCTTTTGTTATGCCAATTTTTTTTCTTACGTGTTCTATTGCCATTTCTTTTGTGGCTTTTTTGGGTAATATATCCAAAAGCCCCTGCCCTTTAGTTTCATCAATGCTAAAAACTAAAGTAAAGTCATGACAACCACAGTCTGATTTTATAGCTTTTTCTATCTGGTTTTTTATGTTTTCAAAATTACTTGTTGAAGATATATAATAGCTTAGCTTAAAAATATTTTGCTTTTTTTCTTCTTGAAGGGTTAAAAAAGAAATATTTTGCTTTTTTATGCTTTTTTTAAAGCATTCTGTATCCCAACCTTTTGTGTTTGATTTGATAAAAACATCCCAACTGTCATCTCTTTTGAAACTCCCATTTTTATATTCATATATAGTGGTTCCAACATCAGATATGACATAACTTGGAGTTGGAGTCCTGTATTTTTCTATAGCATCTTTTATAAGGTCAAGGCTTCTTCCAGAAACAAAAGCAAGGGTAATGTCATAATCCCTTAAAATCCTTGCAAACAAAGGCATAGAACCGTCATAAGGCTGATCGCCGTTTGGAAGCAATGTCCTGTCTAAATCTGTTGCTATTAATTTTATCATAAAAATAATTTTTTGTTTTTATGCGAACAAAGATAGGCTATCATATATGATGCCGCAGAAAAACCCAAAAACTCCGTTCCATTTGGTTTGCCATATTTCCCGTCAAAATATTCAGAAAATTTATAATCTTCCTTATCTAAAATTTTTGCCAACTCAATAGTAAGACACACCGCTTTTTGCTTTTTTTTATTTTTACAAAGCGCGCTAATAAAAAAGCCCTGAATTAAAGGCCAAAGTCCACCATTATGAAAATGATAAGGCCTGTTTTTTTTCCTAAACATATAGCTGAACTGCAAAATCTTCCACCTATGATGGTTTTTTTCATCATGGTCTTTTTTTATTACCGGAGAAAACGCAGGAAGAATCGGTATTTTTTGTTTCCTTAAAACTTTGTAAAAATGCTTAAGCAAAGTATTTTTAAAATTTTCCGGCAGATCAATCAACAAAAGAAGCAAAACATTTGCAAAAGCATCAAAATATTCTCCTATATCCCCTTGAACAAAATAAGCAAAAGCATAGGGTTTTTTAAAGCTTTGATGGAGCTTCTCAAACGCTTCGCTCCTTTGATAAAAAGCAGGATCATCAACCAGTTTAAGCTTTGGGATAAAATTTACCAAAATTTGCCTTTGCAAAAACTCACATTTTTCCTTTGCTGTTTTTTTTATATCTTTTTTCAAAAAACTGCTTAAAAATATAAAGTCTCTTTGCGCTTGCAAATACAAAAGCTGATCAAATAAAACATATCCGTGATTTAAATATTCATCTGCCCAATCTCCACCATAAGGTATATACAAAAATCCTCTACCATTTGTCTCTATAGCGGCAAGATATTGCATTGTCTTTTTAACACTAGGATAAAGCCTTTTTGCAAAATCTTTGTCTTTTGTTCTTTTAACATACTGCCCCACTCCAATAACAAACCAAGCGCTTGCATCAATCCTTCCCACTTGCGTTCCAAAACTTATTTTTTTTCCATCAGGAGAGACATTGCTTATAATCCTTCCCGTTTCATCTTGATATTTGGCAAGAGTTTTTAGCGTTTTTTTGCCTGTTTCTATAAGCTCCTTATCTTGGCTCATCAAAGATGCCAAAGTAGCAACAACTCCATCTCTTGCAAAAACCCTTCTGTAGTTGTCTATATCAATAGCAGAAGCAACAAAGCCAGCATCAGAAGAAATATGCCTTAAAAGATCCTTGCTTTTTTGGTATGCTTTTTCAGAAATAGTAATATTTTTCATATATCACTTTAATTTAACATGTTCAAACCTGCTTAAAATAACCAACTGATCACTTTTTTGTTTAGCAGATAGGTCTACATAACCGTCTCCATTATCAAAATGAACCATAGCAATAAGCTCATGTTTTCCTTCCTTCAAACTAGAAATTTCAATAGGTAGATTATTATAAGTTTTTGCTTTCAATAACTTTGAAACACCAAGCATTTTTGATGGTTCTCCAGCGCCATCAATTTTGTGAATTACAATATATCCCGGTCTTGCCAAAGAAACTTTTTTTATATAAACAATATTGTTCTCGGATTTTTGGTCTTCCACTATTAAAACAGTTGTTTTTTGAGAAAAATTATCATTTTTATAATCTATATAAAACAAAAAAATTGCCAAAACCAAAAAGATAAAAACAAAAACAGAAATATTTTTTTTCTCTCGCAAAAGAGAATAAATAAAAAAGTTTAAACTTCCCATAATACAAAAAACAAATAACAAATCCAATATAAATTATATAATAAAAAGAAAAAAATAAAAACCACTCTTTTGTTTAGAGTGGTAATGCTTACCGCCAAAGCTGCCGGGCTTGGATTCGAACCAAGATAGACGGCTTCAAAGGCCGCAGTCCTACCATTAGACGACCCGGCAGCTTTGGCGGCAAACTCTAAGACGCCAAAGATTTAAATACAGCAACCTCAAATGGCAAAATTGCAGTTGATGTTTTTTTTGTGGCGTCTTGCGCCCATATTAAATTTTCTACAAAAAGGGCTATCTCACCTTCTGAAATTTCTTTGCTTTGTTCAATGATATATTCAAACTGTTCTTTAGTCAACTCTCTTTTTATCTGTTCTTTTAATCTTTCTGAGAGTTTAACGCACATAATATTTTGCAAATATTTTAAAAGAGATTTTAAAAACTCAACAATATCAATACCATCATTATTTAGATTTGATATAAATTCAAATATTTTAGCTTTATCTTTTTTAATGTAAAGATTCATAAACTCGGCTATCTTATCAAATCCAACTATACCAAGAATATCCTCTACTTGTTTTTTTGTTATCTGATCAGGCAAAACACACGCAACCCTAAACAATATAGATTCAGCATCTCTTAAACCGCCTTCTGCAAATTGAGCAATTATCTTTGCCGCATCTTCTGATATTTTTATTCCTTCATTTTTTGATATAGACTTAATTTTTTTAACTATAAGCTCCAAAGGAACTTTTTTAAAATAAAACTGCATAACTCTAGAAAGAATAGTTTCAGGAAGCTTATGCACCTCCGTTGTAGCAAGAATAAAAACAGCATGTAAAGGAGGCTCTTCAAGAGTTTTTAAAAGCGCATTAAACGCTCCCTTTGAAAGCATATGAACTTCATCTATTATAAAAACTTTATATTTCAAATTAACTGGATTGAATTTTATGCCTTCAACTATTTCTCGTATATTATCTACCCCTGTATTTGATGCGGCATCTATCTCTACTACATCAACAGTGCTTTGGTTTGAAATTTGAGTACAAAAGTGGCATTTATTGCAAGGCTCACCTTCTTTTTGGTATTGGCAGTTTATAGCTTTTGCAAATATTCTTGCAACGGTTGTCTTTCCTGTTCCTCTTGGACCAAAAAAAAGATAAGCATGTGAAACTCTGTCTTTTTTAATAGAGTTTTTTAAAATTTCAGTTATATGTTCTTGTCCCAAAACATCAGAAAAATTCTTCGGCCTATATTTTCTATAAAAAATTAAGTTTTCCATTATTTTTTAAAAACTAATATTTTATAACCAAAAAAATTCCACACCATAGCAAAAAAAGAGCCAAGCACAGCAGATAAATTCGCAATCAAAAAGCTATTATTAAAAAATCTATCCATATAACCAAAAACATAAGAAAACACAACAACATTTATAAATACTCCAATTAAACTGACAAACAAAAACAAAACATACTCCAAACCAACTGTATTTTTATTTGAAGAACCGAAAGTCCAGATCCTATTTAAAAAAAAGCTGTTTATGTTTGCTGTAAGAAAAGAAATAAACTTAAATACTGAAAATAGTGTAACAACAATTGAAAAAAAAGTAAAAATTACCACATCTTTCCCAAAAGGAAAAAAATAAATTAAAAAAGAAAAAACAGATATATCCACAATAAAATTTACTATTCCAACAACAAAAAACCTAAAAAACTGATTCATTTAAAGAATATTAATTCTCATCTTTTGCGCTAAGATTTGTAAATCTGTTTTCTATTTCAATATCTATTTCATCTTTTGGCCTGCCATATTTTAATCTTGACATATCCTTTATCCTTTCAGCAAGAGCAACATCTCCTCTTTTTGGAAACCCAATTTTTACATTAAAAGGCCTTGTCGCTTGGTTGTTTATAAGCAATTTAACATAAGCGTTTAAATTGTCTATATTCATAAGATCCTCCTTTGAAAATTCAGGAGCAAATTGTTTTTCTAAAAATTCAGCGTCATCAACTCCAACTCTAAAAACCATCATTGAACCGACATTTCCAAAAACCGCATCTCTTATGTTGTCTGGCAACTGAGCTATAAACTGGTGCGCCATAGATAAAGAAAGCTTGTATTTTCTGGCCTCAGACAATATAACTGAGATTGAGTCTGTAGCAAAATTCTGAAACTCATCTATATAAAGATAAAACGGGTTTCTTTCTTCTTGCGGCATATTTGCCCTTGCAAGCGCTGCCATTGTTATCTTTCCAACTATAATAAGCCCAAGCAGATTGCTGTTTATATCGCCTATTTTTCCTTTTGATAAATTAGCTAAAAATATTTTTTTGTTATTTATAATATCTTTGAAATTTATTGAACTTTTTTGTTGAGCAACTATAGGTCTGACAAATTCATTTGCCAAAAATATATTAAATTTGCTTGTAATGTAAGGAGTTATGTTTGCAAGCGCAGACTCTCCACCTGCCTTTTCCGCTTCCAAAATCCAAAAATTTTTTACCAAAGGATCGTTTATCCTTTGCAACTTCATTTTTCTGAACTCTTTATCAGAAAAAACCCTTGGAACTTCCATCAAAGTTGATCCTGTTTCCGGATCAAGCATTATAAGCAAAAGCGCATTTCTTAAATAATGCTCAAACATAGGACCTCCGGTCGCTTTAAGATCATAGAGTTTATCAAATATCGTTACCATCTCATTTATTATAAAAGATCTCTGTTCTGGGTTTGTTATATCATATTCAAGCATATTTATTCCAATTGGCCTTTGAATATCAGAAGGATCAAAGACAATCACATCATCAGCCCTTTCTTTTGGAATTCTTGTCAAAACATCTTCTAGATCTTCTCCATGAGGATCAACAAAGCACACACCATAGCCGTTTTCTATATCCTGCTGTATCATATTTTTCAAAGAAACTGATTTACCAGTTCCCGTCTGTCCAATTATATAAAGATGCCTGAATCTGTCTTGTTGAGAAATTCTTATTGGAGTTTCTTTGCCTCTGTAAATGTTTGTTCCTATAAGAAGCCCTTCTTTTGGAAGGTTTGTTGGAGCAGGGGCTGTTTTTGACTTTAACGATTTTATGTTTTTTGTGTTTATGTAAGGAGTTGGAAAATGAAATACACTTGCCAGCTCTTCTGCGTTTAAAAGAGTTTTTTGCTTCGGATTAAAGTTTCTAAAAGAAAAGTCAAAAATAAGCCTTTCTAACTTTTTTCCTAAAACTCTATGAGGCTTTAGCCCGTTTATTCCTGAATTTTCAAATTGCAAAAAAGAATTTTCCATATCAGATAAAATCGCATTTGCTCTGGTTTCTGTGTAAGCAGACGCCATAATCCTTATATTAACATCAAAACCAACTTTTTGTATTTTCTCTTCTAGAGCTTTTATTGTCATTTCATCTAAAACTCTTTGTTCTTGCTGGGCTTGTATGTCTTTTTTGTCTTTGTTGCTGTTTTGAAAAAAAACAGACAATATCTGGCCAAAAACACCTTTTGAAGCTTCAGAATAAGCTTCAGAAAAGTTCTTTCCTTTTCTCATATCTGATATAATTTTTTGAACATTTTTCTGCCAGCTGTTATTTGGCCTTATAAGCACCTGAAAAGCAGCTCCTTCTCCTTCAAACTGCAAATTTGACATTGCATTTACAACAGCATTTAATGGATCAGAATCCATGCTTTTGTATGTCTTTATAGGCAAAAAGAAGCTATGGCTTGTTTTTAAGTAAGCTCCTCTGGCAACTCCTTTTGGATTAAATATGTTATAGTCATCTACTCTTTCAACAAGCGCACCTTCAATAACTGCGGTTATTTGCTTTTCTATTGTATCAGCATATTTTTTTGGAACAGCTATATAAAAATGAACTTCTTCTCCAATAACATGAATAGACATCTCCAAAGCAATAGAGTGTCCTTTTCCAAAAGCGACAGATACCCAGTCTTTTTTTTTGCTTGTTGATATGCTTGAAAAAAACTGCTCACATATTCCTATAAGCCTGTCGGAGTCTTCTTTTGAAGGGTTGTCTTTTTTGTGCAATGGCACAGAAACTAAAAGAAGCTCCATATTCAAAGAGTGATAAACCTCTTCCCTTCTTTGAAAGGTTTTTAAAAACCAAAAAAACAAGGCAAGCAATCCAAAAAAAACTAAAAACGAAAAAAAAGAAAAAAAGCTTTCCATAGTTTCACATATCTTTTAATTTTCCTCTTTTTATAAGCTCATCATAAAGCCTGTCTGCTAAAAGATCATGAAAGGCATCCAGTATATAAGGGTCGTTTAAGCTTTTGGCCTTATTTACCGCATGAACAATGCCGGTATGAAAAGCTATGTTTACCAAGTCTTGCAATATCTCATTTTGCCTTTGAATATCCTCCTCTGAAAGATTTTTGTTGTTTTCCATAATTTAGCTGTTAATTATCTCAAGAGCCTTTGCCCTGAAGCTTTGCATTTCATTTCTGACAATATCAGGGAAATTAGGAATTTTCTCCATCATAAAATGCATAATCTTTTCCGGGTCTTTTTTCATCATAATAGGCATAAGCTTCATTTTGTCTTTCATTGACAACTTCTCCATAACAACAGTGGCAACTCTTTTTTGTATATGCTCCTGCATTGCCTTTAAAACTTCCTGTTTTTTGTCTTTTGGTATGAAGCTAACTCCCAAAACCTTCTCTAAATTATCTTCTAAAAATTTCTCATCAAACATATATTTAAGTTAATTTTATACCAGTATAATAACACATTTTCACAAAAAAATAAATTAAGGTTTTCTTTAAGATTGCCGCTTTATGCTTTATACTTTTAATATATGAAAAGCTTTATGCTAAAAAACAAATATAAAATTTTTCTTACAATAATAATCCTTGCATCTGCATTTTTAAGAGTTTATCAGATAACAAGCATACCCCCAAGCTTATACCCTGATGAAGCTTTAAACGCAAACCAAGCCTCAGAATTTGCCTTCAAACTGTTTTATCCAGAAAACTATGGAAGAGAAGGATTGTTTATAAATTTAATTTCTATATCGTTTTTGTTGTTTGGAATTGGACTTTGGCAATTAAAAATAGTCTCTGTGTTTGCCGGAACAGCAACAATACTTGGAGTTTATCTTCTTGCAAAAGAACTGGCAAAAAGGCAAAACATAATAAAAAACACCGAACTTTTTGCTGTTTTAGCATCGCTTTTAACAGCGTTTTCTTTTTGGCACATAAGTCTTTCCCGCCTTTCTTTTAGAGCAGTTTTGGTTCCTCTAATATTATCTTTTTTATTCTTCCTGCTTCTTTTTGCAATCCGCAAAAAAAAGACGATCATCTTTTTTTTAGCAGGCATCACTTTTTCTTTGGGAGTTTTTAGTTATCCAGCATTTTATCCTGCTATTATTTTAGTTTTGTATCCTTTGTTTTTGCTTTATAAAACATCGGACAAAAAAAGCTTTGCAAAATATTTGCTTTGGTTTTTTCTTCCTGTTTTTATATCTTTTATTTTATTTTTTAACTATCAAAGCCAAGCTAACGCTTTTGAAAGAAGTTCTGAACTTTGGGTATTTTCATCAGAAAATCCAATAAAGCCTTTTGCGCAAAATATTATTTTAACTTTAGGACAATTTAACATAAAAGGAGACTGCAACCCAAGACATAACATAAACTGCCTTCCGCAACTTCATTTCATAGCTGGATTGTTTTTTGTGTTTGGCATTGCCATTGTGTTAAAAAACTTTTCTTCTTTTGCTTCTTCTTTTTTGTTGCTTTGGCTGTTTTTATTTATGCTTCCTGCTATTTTTTCAAACGAAGGCATACCCCATGCTCTAAGAACATCAGGAACGATAATTCCTGCCTATATAATAGCCTCTTTTGGATTTGTTAAGTTAATTGAACTGTTAAAAAACAAAAAACTTGGCATACTGGTTTTGTCTTTTGCTTTTGTTTTTTATGGAGCAGGAGAAACAAAAAAATATTTCATTGATTTTAAAAACTCAGAGAACACAAAAAAAGAGTTTTTCGTTCAGTTAAAAAAAGCCGCCTTGATAGCAAACTCTTACCCAAAAGACATAAAAATATATATAGTGTCAAAAGGAAACTGGACAACCGTAAAAAACGAACCAATAAGCATGCAAACTATTTACTTTTTTGCAAAAAACAAAGAAAATATAATGTATCTTAATCCAAAAAATATAAAAGACATTCAAGACAAAAACTCTATTGTTATATTTGTGCAAAATCCCAACGACAAAGAACAAAAAACAATAAAAAATACTTTCAAAAACTCAAAAGAAATAAAAAAAGATGATTTGGTTATATATGAAATTTTCTAATTTACAAAAAATACAAAAAAATAAACAAAACATTTACAAAAAAATTGAAGCTGTTTTTTTATTTTTTGTTTTGTTCATTTTTTTGTTTTTTTCTGTTTTGGGAGCAAAAAATGAATCAGCAATAATGGACGAACTTGCCCACATACCAGCAGGATACTCTTATGTATACAAAGGGCAAATGAGTTTAAATCAAGAACATCCTCCGCTAGTAAAAAGCCTTGCTGGATTTTTTCTTTTGCCAACAAAAATAAACTTTCCGGAAAACTCGCCTTATTGGAAAAATAAAGTAAATGCCCAATGGGATTTTGGATATGAATTTTTATACAACTCAAATAACAACCCAGATAAGATAATATTTATTGCCAGAATTGCGCCTATAATTTTATCTGTTCTATTTTTACTATTTGTTTTTTACTCAACCAAGAAGCTTTTTGGCAGAAAAACAGCATTTTTAGCTCTGTTATTTTTGGCGTTTTCCCCTACCATAATAGCTCACTCAAAATATGTAGCCACAGATATTGCCGCCGCTTTTGGTTTTTTCTCTGCTGTTTTAGCTTTTTTGCTGTTTTTGAAAAATCCAAATTTTAAATTTACAATTTTAGCGTCATTTGTCCTTGGCAGTGCGCTTCTTACAAAATTTTCTACATTTTTTTTAATTCCATTTTTTTTAGTTCTTGCAGTTTTTTGGATATTGTTTAACAAAAATATAGATAAAATCAATATTATAAAAAAAACGGGCGTCATTTTTCTGTTGAGTTTTGTTTTAGTCGTGTGGCCTTTTTATTACCTTAATATCTACAATTACAAAAAAGGACCCGAGTCTTATGAAAAAAAACAGGAAATACTACAAGCAAAAACATGCAAAGAAATAGAAAACAAATACCCAAAAAGCCAGTTTAAAGATACTGCCTGTATACTAAAAAACAATCCATTTAAAAAAGCATCATCTTTGGTTATAAATACATCTGATAACCCTGTCTTAAGGCCGTTTTCTCAATATTTTTTAGGGCTCTTGATGAATCTTCAAAGAAGTATGCAAGGAAGCAAAACTTACTTTTTCCAAAAAGTATATGAAGGCTCAAACCCTTGGTATTTTCCGTTTTTGTACGCTGTCAAAGAGACTTTAGCATTTCATATTTTAACCTTAATATCAATCGTTTGGTTTTTTAAAAACAAAAAAAAGCAAATTTTTTCAAAAGAGTTTATAAAAAACAATTTCATTGGCCTTTCTTTTTTTATTTTTATTTTGGCTTATCTTTCACTAAGCATCAAATCAAACCTAAATATAGGAATAAGGCATCTTTTGCCCATTTACCCTTTTGTTACTGTTCTTGTAGCTGTTGGAATAAAAAATTGGCTTTTTAAAACTCCGGATTTTTTGTTTTCTTTTGATGCTGTAACTTTTAAAAAAATTTTTATTTTCTGGAAAAATCAACTATTAAAAATAATTGCATTTTTTATCCTTATTTTATGGCACATCATATCTTCAATATCCTCTTATCCAAATTTTCTGCCATACACAAACGAGCTAATAAAAGATAAAAACATACACAAGTATGTCTCTGACTCAAATGTTGACTGGGGGCAAAGCTTAAAATACTTGGCAAAATATACAGAAAAAAACAACATTAAAAAAATAACTGTTCATTACTTTGGCGGAGGATCTCCAAAATACTACTTAAAAGAAAAATATCAGCCATACCAAAAAGGCAAAATGCCAAAAGGCTGGTTTGCGGTATCTGCATATTATGCGACCCTGATGCAAGCAAGCCAAGATCCTGAAGAAAACTGGATAAACAACTATCTGCCAGAAAAAATAATAGGAAATTCAATATTTTTGTATTATATAAAATAAACCCTTACTGTTCTTTTTGTTTTGTTTTGATATATGCTTTGTTTTTTATCCTTAAATCTATATACTCAACATTTGAAATGTCGCCTTTTACTTGCTCTTTTATAATTTTATCTGCTATCTCTGCTTGGCTTTTTGCAGGTTGGGATTTTGTTAAAAATATGTCAAACCCTGCTTTTGTTTTTGCCACAACATCTCCAATGTCGCCGATAAATTCAAAATAATCAATCAAAATCCCTGAGTTTTTAGAAAAATAATCCTTAAAACTAAATATAAAATCTATATCCTCTTTTGAAAAAAAATTATTAGGAAGCTTGCTTATACTCAAGCCTTTCTGATAAACAAACAAAAGCGAATTTGACTTAACAAACGGAGAATTATCAAATACCACTCCGTTTTTGTCAAAATAAAAGCATTTATATTCTTCTTCGTATTCAAAAACAACATTGCATACTATTCCAACAGGAATATATTCAACTACATAAACATCTATGCTGTCAGGATACTTTTTTTTAATATCAATATTATTTATCTTTCTTATATCACTTTTTAAAAATTCAGCAAAATCTTTTTTGGAGAACAAAAAAATATTTTTTGGCAGGTAATTTTCAAATTTCTCTTGAAGAGTTTCTTTTTTGACTGCATCAAGCCCAAAAAAATTCGCAGTCTTTAGTTTTAAATAATCAGAAAAAAATAAAAAATAAAACAAAGCCAAAACAAAAGCAACCGCCAAAAAAACAAAAAAAGCAAAAAGAAAATTTTTCCTCCTTTTTTTCTTGCGCCCGTTTATATAAATATAGTTTTGGGCAGAAAAAGTCTTTTTATTCTTTTTTAACATCTTTTTTTGGCATTATTATTTCTTTGCCAACATATTCCCTTAAAACTTCAGGAACAACAACTGAGCCATCTTTTTTTTGGTTGTTTTCTAAAATAGCTATTAGTATTCTTGTCATCGCAAAGCAAGTTGCATTTAACATATGAACATATTCTTTCTTTTTTGTTTTTTGGTCTTTGAACTTTGCATTTATCCCTCTTGCTTGAAAATCGGTAGTATTTGAGCAAGAGTGGGTTTCTCTGTATTTTTTTTGGCTTGGTATCCATGCTTCTATGTCATACTGCCTTGCATCGGTAAATCCCATATCTTTTGTGCAAACCTCTACAACCTGATATGGAATATCCAGCATTTGCATCATTTTTTCCTGTAAAGAAAGCAAAAACTGATGTTCTTTTTTTGAATTTTCCGGCAAACAAAAAGAAAACATCTCAAGTTTATCAAATTGATGCACCCTTAATATTCCTTTTGTGTCCTTCCCATGGCTTCCTGCTTCTCTTCTGAAAGAAGTTGAAAAACCTATATACCTTTTTGGAAGCTCACTCTCCTTAAATGTATATTCTAAATGAAAAGGGCCAATCGTATGCTCTGCGCTTCCCACAAGATAAAGATCGTCTTTTGGTATATAATATTTATCTTCCTTTTCATCAGAAACAAGCCTGCCCATCTTCGCATACACATCAGGTTTTATCAAAACAGGAGGAATTATAGGAACAAATCCTTCGCTTATAAGTAATTTTAAAGCTATCTGTATCAGTCCAAACTCCATTAAAACAGCTTCATTTTTCAAATAAAAAAATCTTGCTCCAGAAACCTTTGCCGCCTGTTCTGTGTCTATTAAATCCAAGTTTTTACCTATTTGTATATGATCTGAAACATCAAAATCAAACTTTGGTATATCTTTGTAAGTTTTTATAACTTTATTATCCTCCTCTCCTTCCCCCAAAAGAGCGTCTTCATCTGGCAGATTGGGAAGCAAACTTAACGCAGTTTGTAACTCTTTTTTTGTAGCATCTGTTTTTTCTTCCAAAGACTTAATCTCTGCTTTAAGAGAGGTCAGACCGCTGATTTTTTCTTTTTTTAAAGTTTCATTTTCTGTTGAAGATATCTCAGAAGATACCTTGTTTTGTTCTGCTTTTTTGTTTTCTAAATTATTTAAAAGTTCTCTGTACTTTTTATCCAAATTAAAAACAGCCTCTATTTTTTTAGGGTCAACTCCTTTTTTAGACAAACTTTTTTGAACATAGTCTAAGTTATTTCGTATTAGCTTTATATCTATCATAACTATTTAGCTTTTAAGAGCCATCAAAGGATCCAGTTTTGCCGCTCTTCTTGCCGGCATAAATCCTGTCAAAAGACCGACCACAGAAGCGAATATAACTATAGTAACAACAAACCACAAAGGTTGTTGAAACAAATCCAATGGTTGCCCGCCAAAAGTCTGGGCAAGCCAATTTATGCCATAGTTAAAAACCTCAGACGCCGCATAACCTATCGCTATTCCTCCAATACCCCCCAAAAATCCCATAATAAACGATTCTGCCAAAAACAGCTTCCAAATATCAAGATTTGAAGCTCCAATGGACTTCATTATACCTATTTCCTGAGTTCTTTCAAGCAAAGCAATAGTCATTGTATTTAACATTCCTATAGCAGAAACAACGAGGGTTATTATTCCAAAAACACCCAAAACTATCCTTGCTATGCTAAATATTTTTTTTGCCTGCTCAAGAGTATCTGATAACGCCGCTACCTGAAGACCAAAAGCAACAACATCTTCTTTTAAAGTTGCAACAAAATCAGCGTCTTTTGCTTTGATTTTTATATGAGAATATTGTGGAAGTTCAACAGAAGAACCAATTTTTTCCATTGGAAAATAAGCAAAACTGGAAATAGGATCATCAACCACTCCTGTTATTTTGTATGTATCTTTAATCTCATAAGTCTTTACAAATTCTGTATCTTTTTCTGGTATAAGCAAAAACGCGCTTACCTCACTACCAATTGCTTTTTTCGGATCTTCCTCAAATCCCAAAAGCATAGCAGATGCCGCAGAAACAACTACACCATCGTCTTGAAACTCGCCAGCCAAAAGCTTCTCTCCTGACATTGATCTAAAGTTTTTGTCTGCAACATTTATAGTAGCAACAACAGAAATATTTTCCATTGATATTCCCCCATCAACAGCCACCAATTTTCCAATTTTATCAACCTCAGGTATTGCTTGTATTTGAGAAATAATATCATCATTTAACTCTATAGAAACAGCTTCTCCGGGAGGATATGCATCAACAATAAGCAAAGCGTCCTCTGATGTTATTCTCTCAAAAAGGACATTTTGAAGCCCATAACCCAAAGAAACTAAAAACAAAATCGTTCCAATACCAACCCCCATTCCCAGTATTGTCAAAAATGTCCTAAGCCTTTTTGTTTCAAACATTCTTTTTGAAAGCCTAAAAATATCTATCAGAGATATTTTCTCAGGAAATTTCATCTCAGACACCTCTTTTATATCATAAAACTTCTTGCTGTCTTTTTTTAAAGAAACATTTTTAAGCTTAAACTTAAAGCTTTTCTTTATCCTTTGCACAAAAAGCATATTTAAAATAACAAACGGCACCAAAATAATCTTCACTACAGCGTTTATTAAGTCCTCCAAAAGTTTAAACAGCCTTTCTACAAGCTCAACAAAATAATGCCAAACAATATGAAGCTTATCATAAAAAAAGCTGGGTTCTTCCTTCAATAAATATTCCTGTTCTTTTGCTTTTCTTTTCAGGGCAATGCCAACATTTTTCATAAAGACAACATCGCCTTTTAATATTTCCCAACTCTCTCTTAAAACTGCTTTTGTAGCTTTAAAAGGAAATGCCAAAACAGACAAAGCTATTTTTTTCAAAAAAACAAGCTGGCTCTTTTTTACGGGAGAATGTATATTTTTTACTTTGCTTTTTATTTTATAAGCTGTGCCTTCGGCAAAAACCAAAACCCTCCTTTTAAAGTTAGGATACGGCAAAAGTAGCCTTTTTTCTGAAAGTAAAGGAGGCTTTTTTGTTTTTTCTTCAAATCTTTTTAAGTTTTTTCTATAAAGTTCTTTTTTATCTTTTGGAGCAAATACTGGAGAAGGAAAATGGTGATGATAAATTTCTGGTAAAATATCGTGATACAAATCAAGTTCCCTTCCCTTTTTTACCGGTCTGTTAAGAGCATTTAATATTTTGCTTGGCAAACCAACCAAAAAGCAAAAAGGAGCTTTAAAATAATGCCATACTATGTGCGCTTTGTTGTAAAAAAACTTGCCTTCTTTTTTAAACAAAGAACTTTTTGCTTTTATCTGTTTTTTAAAAACAAACGTTTCTTTTTTTATAATGTTTTTTTCTTTTTTTACAAATCCTAATAAATTTTTATAAAAGCTTTTTTTTCCATAAGATTCAAATCCTTCCTGTATCTGTTTTCTACTCCAGCCAGCCAAAAGCAAAGCATCTGTTATCTCTTTAACAGAAAATCCCATTTCTCTGGTTTTTCTTATATATTTTATTAAATTTTCCTTATCTTTTTTTGTCATTATGTTATACTATTTTAACTTCAAAACAAGCTGTAGTTTTGATAAAAACACAAACGCATCGGCAAAATTAAGCCCAACTCCTCCTTGCGCTTCAGACAAAGAAACTAGCTTTTTAAATTGCTCATCGTCTATAGCGCCCCTTATATAACTGCTTATTGCCTCCTCAAGCCTTTTTATCTGAACAAAAGACAACTTCTTTGAAAAACCTTCCAAAAGATACTTTCTTAGCTCTCCTATCTCCAAAGACATTTTAGTTTCTTTTATCTCTTCCTCTGTCTTGCCTTTTAGAAGCTCCGATTCGTAAGTTATAGTAGAGATCCTTCTTTCTATGTCGTTAACCCTCTCTTTATCCATGCCCAGCCCTCCATCTCTGAAAGGTCTTTGCAGTATTTCTGCAAAAGAACTTTTATTAAGCCTTCCTTCAAGCCTGTCAACTATAATTTTATTTAAATTATCTTTTAAGTGCAACTCGCTTATACTTAAAAAGTAATCAGAAATAGCGTTGGCAAACTCTTCATTTTTTTTGTGAGTGCTTTTATCTTTGTTGTCAGATGCTTCAAGCTCTGCTTTTTGGGAAGCTTTTGCCGAATTTACCTCTTCTTTTACTATCTGCCCGTCTTTTAAAAACACAATCCTGTCAGCATAAGAAAACATAGAAGAGTCGTGAGTAACCATAACTATAGTTTTTTTGTCTATTCTGTTTAAGTCGTCCAAAATATCCAAAACAACTTTTGTTGCTTTAGAATCCAAGTTTCCGGTGGGCTCATCAGCTATTATGATCGGAGGATTATTTACCAAAGATCTTGCTATTGATGCTCTTTGTTGTTGCCCTCCTGACATTTCCTGAGGAAGTTTGTTTTCTTGTCCTTCAAGCCCAAATTTTTTTAACAATCTTTTGGCGATTGGAACTCTAAGACTTTTTGGCGCCCCCCTCCAAACCAAAGGCAAAGAAACATTATTTATTATATTTAAAGTTGGTATTAAGTTATAAGATTGAAAAACTATTCCTATATCTTTTCTGTGCATAACAGCAATCTCTTTTGCTGTCATTTTAGTTATATCCTTTCCATTTATAAGAACAGATCCGCTTGTTGGCTTCATTAGCCCGGCAATTGTATACAAAAGAGTTGACTTTCCACATCCAGAAGGCCCAAACAAAATAACATATTCATGATTTTTTATCTTCAAGTTAATATCCTTCAAAGCAAGGGTTTCTGCGGAAGTCCCCAGATCATAAACCAAAGACAAATTTTTAATTTCTATAGCAAAGTCAGACATAACAAACTAATAATTTAATACAAATATTATATCATTTTTTTAAAAAAACAAAAAACAAAACGCGCTTTTTTGCGCGTTTTGTTTTTTGTTTAGATAACACCAACTACCTTAGCTGTTCTGTCCATTTAAATACGTCTTTGAAGTTATCAACTATTAAGTCAAATACTGTCTCTTCCTGTTGAGGAGTTAGTATTGTAAAGTCCTTTGAGACAGCAACATTTCCAGAAGCGTCTATATTCTCAAGTCTAAACCTGTAAATTGATCCCGGCTTGAAGTTGGTAAAGACAACAGTATGCTCGGTTGAAAGCTCTAAGCTTTTTGCTGATTTTTTCTCCAAAGCTGGATTTTTAGCAACTCCTTCTTGGTATATTATCTGTCTTGTAGCTGGCTCATCTGTTGTCCAAGATATTATCGTCTGGACTCTATCTCTTCCAAACAAAGCGCTTTGGGTTTTAACATTGGAGATTAAAGGAGGCTGGACATCTTTTGCTGTCTTGAAGCTGTATTCTGAACTTTCAACTGTATTTCCTTTCTCATCAGTTGAAGAAACCTTAAGCCTATATTCTACACCTTCCTGTAGATTTGTTAGTTTAACAAGATGGTTTTTAACTAACTGCTTGTCTCCAACTGTGCTTTGAACTCCAGTTTCTTGGTTCGTATAGTAAACAACAGAATCAGCCAAAAGATCGGTAAACCAGCTGACAACTGCGCTGTTTTCCGTAACAGAATCTATCTTAACATCTATCAAGCTTGGCAATGCTTCTGTTGTAAATGTTAAGTTAGGAGAGAAAAACTCATTTCCATTCTCATCAACTCCACCTACTCTGAACCTATACAATGTTCCTGGTTTTAAGTTTGTAAGTTTAACAAAGTGGGACCTGTTAAACGCATCATCAGAAACTCTATCAGAATAGTCGCTTGAAAGTCCATATTCAACCCTCGTTGTTGCAGGAACAGTAGTGCTCCAAGTCAATGTAACAGAATCCGTTGTTACATCAGAAATAGTAAGATCAACAACACCAGCCTCGTCTTTTGTTCTGAAAGTAAAGTTTCCAGACTTTCCTACTCCTCCAAGTATAGCTTTGCTTTGAAGTTGGAAATTATACAAAGTTCCCGGCTTTAAGTTTGTAAGTTTAACAGTATGATCAACAGTTTGCTCATCAGGATTTCCAACTAAATTCTCATATTGATCTGGAAAATTTGGATTGTATTTACTGTCTTCTGAATATGCAACCACACTTCCAGAAGGCCTGTCTGTTGACCAAGATATAATAGCATAAGTTGCTCCCACTTCAATTTCTGGCTCTGTCCCTTTTATCTTTGGAGGAGAAACTTTGTTTCCAATTGAAGCCAGCAAAGCTTCTATCTCTTTTGTTAGCGCGTTTATCTCCTCAATAGACTCTACTTTATCAAGTTTTGCCAGCTTCTCTTCTATTGTTTCTTTTGCTTTTCTTGTTGTAAATACCTTATTTGCAGACTCGTTAAAGTTTCCAGCGCTGTCAATTGACCTTATCTGGTAGTTGTACTCCCTTCCCGGCCTTAAATCTTTTAAGACAACCCTATGTTCCTTTTTGTATTCAAAGTTTCCGCTTGTAAAGCCGTATTTTCTTGTCTCTCCATACTCTACCAAAGAAGTTGCCGGCTCATTTGTTTTCCATACAATAGTTGCAGAAGATTCTGTGACATCAATAACTCTCAGATCAGTAACTATAGGAGGAGTTTCATCAATTGCAACTTTAATTGAATCTTTCGGAACGCCAGTTGTATCTTCGTTTGGAGTAGATATTTTTGACCTATCTCCTCTTATAACTATCAAATCCTTTGCTGGCGTAGTGAAACTGTATTCTGCAGAAGTAGAAGAATTTTGCGCCGCAGATCCGTCTTTTGACCTAACTTTATACTTGTATGTAGTTTCTGCCTGAAGTCCGGTAAGGACAATTGAGTGTTTTGTGGTCAAAACAGAACTCAATCCTGGATTTGTAATTGGTCCTCCGGTTACCGCTATAACCTCAGAGTCAGCAGGCTCATCAGTAACCCAAGTAATAACAGCAGAATCAGCTCTTGTTAAAGCGGCAGAAACATTTGTTATCTTTGGAGGTGTATTATCTACAGTTGTTGTAAATGTATACAATTTTCCTGCGTTGTCATCTTGGGCTGTGTTGTTGTTGGAATCAACGGATTTCACTCTGTAATAATACCTTGTATTTACAGACAATCCTGTCAAATTAACATAGTGGTCAGTTACCATATCAGAAACAACAGCAGTATCATAAGTAGCAAAACTTGCATCTGTGCTGTATTCAACAACAGAGGTAGAGTTTATGTCGGTTATCCAATGGATAGTTGCCTTTGTCTCACCAACAGAAGATGCCTGAACATTTGAAATCTTAGGCCCTCCTTGAGTTGTGCATTGAAATGCACTTACACTGTTGTTTCCCGGATTTGAAGCATCATTCACTACAGAGTTTCCCCAAGGATCAGTTGATTTAAGTCTCAAGTTGTATGTAGTTCCCGGATTAAGTCCTGTTATCACAACAGAGTGTCCGCCAACAGAACTTGAAGCAGATTTGACCATAGAAGGAACTGTTGTAGAAGCAGAATAAGAAGTATCAGTAGAGTAATAAACTGTACTATTTGAAAGTTCATCTGTATCCCAAGTAACTCTAAACTGAGAAGTTGATATATCAACACATGCTATGTTTGATATTGTAGGCACAGTTACATCAGCATTTCCTCTTGAAAGGTCTGGCTGGTCAGAAAGAACTTGCGTGTATGCAGATGAGTTTCCATAATCATCAACGGCAGTAATCTTATAATAATATGTTGTAGATCCGTTTAAGTTTGTGTCTATAACATAATTTGTAGCCATATCGGTTATATTTTGCAACAAAGAGAAGTTGCTTCCATCTGTTGACCTGTAAACTTTGTATGAGTTAAAGTCTCCTTCTGGATCAGAAGATATAGCTTTCCAAGAAAGAAATTCTCTATAATCTGTCTCTGTTGTTATATCATTCAAAAATATATCAGAAATATTATCTGGAGCTCTTAATGTAACAACAGCAGACTCATTTTGGTACTTGTCTTTTGCTTTAACATAAACAGTGTAAGGGCTTGGTCCAAAATTCCAAGTTAGTGTTGTAGGAACAGCGTTTCCTATTGTTGTTGGAAGCCAAGTGTTTGCAACTCCCCCATTTCCTTCGTTGTCTGCCGTAAAGTTAGGATCATTTGAAACCATAATCTGATAATCGTTATCATCAGACGACACAACAATTAAATTATTTGTTGTTGAAGTTCCTATAATACGCGTCATCGGAGAAACGGTTGACAAAGATATAACCGGCTTTTTGGTATCTAAAACAAAATCAGCAGATGTAACAGATCCGGTTGCGTTTGCCTGCTCTCCGTCGTTTACAGTAACCTTAATCTTTGCCGTAGTTGTGGCAATATTTGAAGCAATAGGATCAGAAGCCGCATCCCAAATAGCTGTGTAAACGCTTGCAGTTGAAGTTGATGTTCCAACGCTTATTCCTCCCAAAGGAGTAGGGTCAGTGCTTGTATATGCAGAGTTTGTGTCTGCTGTTAAGTAAGTATCCGATATAGTCTGCCAAGAAGATCCATTCCAAAATTGGAAAGACGGCTCAACTTTTCCTGGGTTTGCCGCTGTTGGGTTTCCTTGGCTGTCAACAGCATTTGTGTCAATGTCTGCCGCTATAAATGATATTCTAACCTTTCCATCAGAAGTGCTTTGAGAGACAGGAGTTGAAAGCTCAACAACAGGAGAAGCGTTTATAACATAAGTAACAACAATATCATCAACAGAAACTCCTGTTCCAGAAACTATTGCCCTGTATTGTATCCACTGGTCGTCTTCTCCGTTTTTGAAAGGATGGTTAGAAGGTATCTCAACTCCATTATGGTTGTATTCAAAATATTTTGTTCCATCACAAGGAGCATTAATTGTGTCGTTATATCCGCACCATCCCGTCCATGTTCCAGGAGATCCGTTAACATCAGGGGCAGTCCTTACTTGAAACTTAACAGTAGCAGAAGAAGATGTTCCGGTTTCCTTCCAAGCTATATTTCCCAAAATAACAGTAGAATCCCCTGTATCATACATAGAAGATGTCAAAGTTCCCGATGTAACAGAGCTGTAATATCCTATGTTGACATCTTTTATCAAAGGAGTTTTGTTTGGATTTATGGTATCCAACCAAACTTTATATTTTACAAACCTGGAACCGTTCAAAAACGAAATGTCGTTGTTTGTTGATGTTGAGGTAAAATAAGTATTAGGATCGTTTCCCGGGCCAACAAAGGTAAACGGAGTTGATGTTGAAGCAACCCCTGCTATTTGAAACTTAACAGCGCAACCAGCTCCAGTGTTTAGTTGACATGAAGTTTGAACATCGCTTTCAACATGGCCAACAGTCCATGTGAGAGTGCTAAATGTCCTTCCCGTTCCAAGATCTATCACAGCAGAAGTAAATGTTGGTATGTAATCGTCATTAAACCCAATAACAATATCATCAACTCTTGGAGGAGCGCTGGCAGACCTTGAAGTGTTTAAAATAACTTTATATTGAAAATACCTGTCATCATCTGCAGGATCAGAACCCAAAATAGCCGGCATTGAAGTACAAGTTACCGTATTTCCGTTTGAAACCGAACATCCAGAAGCAGAAGAAGTAAAGTAAGTTGCCGAAGTGCCGTCTGGCCCGACATAATCTGTCCATGTTGTTCCGTCAGGAGATGTCCTTATCTGAAGCCTTACTGTCTCTGTTGTTGATGTTGCATACTCCTTCCAAGATATGCTTTCAATTCTGTTGTATCTGTTTTGAGTATCATAAACAGAAGAAATAAGAATATAGTCTCCAGTGTTAAAAGAAGTAAATCCAACCGTTACATCAGAGATAGTTGGAGTGGCAGATCCGTCTGAAGTTCCTGTCAAATATGCCTTGTATCTGAAGTATCTGTTTCCATCCAAAGAGTTTGGTATTTCTGTTCCTGAAACAGTAAAGTAAGTTGAAGAAGTTCCATCTGGCCCAACATAAGTTGGATTGATTGAGGTTGCGTTTGCCGCAAAAACCTGAAACTGAACAGAACATCCAGAACAAGAAGTGTCCGCAGTCCAAGAGAAATTTGTAAAGTTAACAGAATCTCCCATATCTATCCAGTTGGATTGAAAATCTCCGATATGAGACCCAGCGTTTGCCGTATTTGCAAAAGCAGAAAAAAACAAAAACCCCAAGGCAAAAAACACCAAGGAAGACAAAAGAAGTTTTCTTTTTATCACCATAAATATTTTATGATTAATTAAAACCTGAAAAATTTTTAGCTTCAATTAAAGTATAACATATTTTTCAAAAAAAATTGATACAAAATTTTATCCACAGGAAAAGTATGTCGCACAATGTATATTTTGCGAAACTCTTTGCTTATCTTTCTATAGGAATAAGATACCTGTTTTATGGTATTTTAGAGTTTGTTGTTAAGTTTTTTGTTTTGATACTCAA
>JALTWS010000002.1 GCA_027048495.1 Candidatus Azambacteria bacterium | reverse complement strand
ATTATATACTTGAATATATATTCAAATAATATCAAGTTAAAAATGACAAGTAAAATAAAAAAAGAATTAAAAAATAAAAAAGAGATAGAAAAATGCGCAAGGCAGTTTGGGCTTTTGGGGGATCCAACAAGAATGAAAATCTGCTGGCTTTTGTGCAAACATAAAGAATTGTCGGTTGGGGAAATAGCAGAAATTTTGGGTGTTTCCGTTTCTGTAGTTTCTCATTCATTAAAAAAGCTAAAACAATTTGAAATGGTAAAGTCAAAAAAAGTTGGAAAACAGGTTTTTTATAATTTTATTGACGCTAATTTTAATAAGCTTATAAAAAAAATAAATTAACGATTGTGGAAAAATATGATCTTATAATAATAGGTGGTGGAGCAGGAGCGTTTGCTGCAGCTATTGAGGCAAATACTCTTGGCGCAAAAACAGCAGTTATAAACGCTGGCTTGCCGCTTGGCGGTACTTGTGTAAATGTCGGATGTCTTCCGTCAAAAATACTTTTGCATGCAGGAGAAATTCTTAGTACAGCAAAAAATCATAATGTTGGAGGTATAGAGCTTGAGGTTAAAAATTTTGATTTTCAAAAAGTTATTGAAGATGAGATAAATATGGTAGCTCAAGCAAGAGAAGAAAAATACAGCAAGGTTATTGACAGTCTAAAACATGTAACCTTAATAGAAGGGATGGCTCAATTTGTTTCAGAAAATGAGATTGAGGTAAACGAAAAAAGAATTTCAGGCGACAAGTTTATAATAGCAACAGGATCAAAAGCAAATGCTCCTGATATTGAAAATATAAAACAGGTAGGGTATTTAACTCATATTGAGGCGTTAGCTTTAAAAAATAAACCAGAAAGCATGGTGATAGTTGGCTCTGGTCCTGTGGGGCTTGAATTTGCGCAAATGTATTCCAGATTTGGCACAAAGGTAACTATACTTCAAAAAGATAAAGATGTATTTCCCAGAGGGGAAAAAGAATTAATAGATAGATTGGTTCAAATTCTTAAAAAAGAAGGCATAGATATAAAAACAGGAGTCAGTGTAAAAAAAGCAAAAAAAGAAAGCAATAAAAAAGTGCTTGAATATGAAAAAGACGGAAATACAAAAGAAGTCTTAGCAGATGAGATACTTTTGGCTGTTGGAAAAACTCCAAATACAAAAAAATTAAATTTAGATATAGTTGGAGTAAAAACAGACAATAAGCACGCCATTTTGGTTGATAAATATTTCAAAACAAGCAACAAAAATATTTATGCGGTTGGAGATGTTGCAAGTTTGCCTTTACGTCTTGAAACAACAGCAGGACATGAAGGGACGCTTGCTGCAAAAAACGCGCTTGATGGAAAGAAGGAGTTTATAAATTACGATGAAGTTCCTTTCACAATATTTACTGACCCCCAATATGCCAGTGTTGGAAAAACGGAGGAAACGCAATTTAAAGAAACCGGAGTTTGCGCTTGCAGAACAGTTTCTTTTGATAAAATTCCAAAGGCTCAGATAATAAGAAAAGAAGAAGGAATGATAAAAATGGGCATAGACCCAAAAACAAAAACAATAGTAGGAGTTCATATACTTGCTCCAAATGCTGGAGATTTAATAGCGCAGGCTATGGTGCTTATAAAAAACAAAAACACAATAGATGATGTTTTGAATATGACTCCTGTTTTTCCGACACTTTCTGAGGCTATAAAATACGCCGCGCTTTCTTTTACAAAAGATATTTCAAAATTAAGTTGCTGCATTTAATAAAAACATGAAAAAAAACTTTTCTACAATTTTTTCTTTGGTGTTTGTTGTTTTTGTAATTTTATTTGCAATGTTTTTCAATGAAAAACAGCAAACCTCCAGTGTAAAAAACAAGAGTTCAAATATTCAAGTTGTCAAAATAGGATCTAAAGTTCCAGATGCTGAGTTTTTTGTTTCTGGAAAGTCGGTGAAGCTTTCTGATTTTTCTGGCAGGAAAGTTATGTTTTGGGTTTTTGCAACTTGGTGTCCAAGCTGTATTGCCGGTGCGCAAGAGCTTGAGAAAAATAACGAAAAATTAAAAAATTTAAAAATAATAGCAACAAAAACATTTGGCAACGCCGGCTATCCGGGGCCTTCTGTTTTAGATTTTGCAAAGCAGTATTCTCCTTCTTTGTTAAGTGAAAAAAATTGGCTGTGGGGAGATTTAACAAAAAGTTCAACTGCTGTTTATAATCCAAAAAACTATCCTGACATTTATTTTTTAATTGATGAAAATGGTGTTTTACAAGATATTAGCGGCGCGCCAGCGGCAACAATCAACAAAATAATAAAGTTTGCCAATGAATAAATATTTTTCAACTATAAAAAAAGCAATTGTAATTGTTTTTGAAAACAAAAAAAGCAGGTATTTGCTTTTTGTTTCTTTTGTTTTGCTTTTTGTATTTTATTCTTTTTTACTTCCGGCAACTTTTACTGGTGGAATAGTGGGTCTTGTGTCTTTGAGATTTTTAAATTTTGAGCTTGCTGTTTTTGCATTTTTGTTTTCTGTTTTACTTTCTTTGATAATTGCTTTTTTTAATTTTTCTTTTTTGGAAAACAAAAAATCAAGCAAAAAGGCGGCAGGAAGTTTTTTTGGAAGCGTTCTGCCTCCTTTGCTTTGTTGCTCTCCTTTGCTTCCCAGTATTGCCGCTTTTTTGTCTGGTGCATTTCCTTATTCTTTTTTAGCTTTTGGTTTTTTGCAAGGATTTTTGGCGACTTATGAAACTCAAATATATTCTTTTTTAGTTTTTTTGCTTTTTTTGTTTTTGTATCAAAATGCCAAGCAGGTTTTAAATGCAAAATATAAAGTTTGCCAAAACAAAACATAACATTACAAGCAATAAATTTACTTACCCAACTTGCGATCGCAATTTGGGTAAGTGAGTGGGGCAAAAAGAAATAATAGTGGAAGTTTAAGGTTTAAAAATATAATTTTTTGGGTAGTTATGGCATAAAAATAAACCAAAATGGGTGGCTATGGCACAAAAATAAACCAAAGTGGGTAACTATGTATCAAAAGTAAATTAAAGTGGTTAATTGTGGTGCAAAGGCAGGCTAAAGCGGGTTGCTTTGTTTTTTTATTTAATATATGCTTATATGAGCATATATTCATATATTAAAAAAATTCTTATAAAATGAAGAAGTCAGAAATATTTAAAATATTATCAGACAACACAAGGCTTTGTATACTTGAACTTCTTTTTTCTGAAAAAAGAGACTTGTGTGTCAATGAAATATCAAAAACGGTTGGCATATCTCATTCGGCTGTGTCGCATCAGCTGGCAAAACTTGAAGATAAAGGCTTGGTGGAGTGTTTTCGGCACGGAAAAATGATGTGTTACCGGATAAAAGAAGGAAAATTTTCTAATATGATAAAAAATATAATAAAAATCGCGGAAAATTAAAATAAAAATGAGCAATAAAGCAAAATTTATAATATTTTTAACTTTTTTAGTTTTTGTTGTTTTTTTGGTTAAATATTTTCATTTAGAAAGCTACCTTAACATATCGTTTTTAAAAGAAAAAATATCTGGATTTGGTATGTTTGCTCCTTTGATGTATGTATTTGTTTATATGGTAGCAACTGTTTTGTTTTTGCCGGGAAGCACAATAACTATTGCTGGAGGAATTTTATTTGGTTCGCTTCTTGGAACTTTATATACAATTTTTGGAGCAACTTTGGGGGCTGTGATTGCATTTTTGTTTGCAAGATATTTGGGAGAGTCTTTTGTTGAGAGTCTTTTGAAAAATAAATTTCAGAAATTAATGGAATATGATAAAAAACTTCAAAAAAACGGATTTCTTGTAGTTTTGTTTTTGCGATTGGTTCCTTTGTTTCCTTTTAACGCTCTTAATTTTGGTCTTGGTCTTACACTGGTTAAATTAAAAGATTATTTTTGGGGAACTTTTTTAGGAATAATTCCGGGAACATTTGCTTTTGCTTATTTTGGAAGTTCGCTTGCTTCTATGGATATAAAAAGCATAATATTTGCTGTTTTAATTTTGACTGTTTTTAGCTTTATTATGCCAATTTACAACAAATTTAGAAAAAAAGAAGAAAATGAATTTGATATTGCAGTTGTTGGCGCAGGAGCAGGAGGTCTTAACATTGCCAGTTTTATGGCAAAAGCAGGGTTTAAAACTCTTCTTGTAGACAAAAAAGAAGAATCAATAGGCGGTGATTGCTTAAATTTTGGCTGTGTTCCTTCAAAGGCGCTGATACATATAGCTTATCTTGCAAAAAAAGCAAAAGAATCAGAACAGTTTGGATTTGAAGTCTCAAAAAATATAGATATCAAAAAAGTCAAAGAATATATAAGAAAAAAACAGGACATAATAAGAAAACATGAGAATAAAAAATATCTTGAAAGTTTGGGAATTGAGGTTGCTTTGGGAGGCGCAGAGTTTGTTTCAAAAAATGAGATAAAAGTTAAAGATAAAATTTACAAAGCTAGAAAAATAGTTTTAGCCACTGGCTCAAGACCAAAAAAGTTAGAAATTGAAGGTTCAAACAGAGTAAAAATCTGGACAAATGAAAATATATTTAATATAGACAAGCTTCCAAAAAAGCTTCTTGTTGTTGGCGCTGGTCCTGTTGGCATGGAGATAGCGCAGGCGTTTTTGCGCCTTGGATCTTGTGTTTGTGTTTTGCAAAATTCTGACAGAATTCTGCCAAAAGAAGACAAAGACATTTCAGATATTTTGCTTCAATCTCTCAAAAAAGAAGGAATGAAGTTTTACCTTAATAGTTCTCCAAAAAAATTTATTTCAAAAAATGAGCTTTTGATTGAAGATAAAAACAAAAATGAAATTATTTTAGACTTTGATGCTGTATTTGTTGCAGTGGGCAGAGAAATAAATACAGAAGGCCTAAATTTGCAAAAAGCTGGTATTTTGATGGATGGGAAAAAAATAAAAGTTGATAAATATTTAAGGACAACAAACAAAAATGTATATCTTTGTGGAGATGTTGCAGGCAAGCATCAGTTTACCCATGCAGCTGAGTTGCATGCGTCTTTGATACTTAAAAATTTCTTTTTACCATTTAAGAAAAAATTAAATACAGAAAATTTATCTTGGGTTATTTTCACAGATCCGCAAATAGCAACTTTTGGCATGCAACAGGAGCAACTAAAAGAAAAAAACATAAAACACATTGTTTTGGAAGCTGATTTTTCTTCTGATGATAAAGCTATAGTTGATGATGCTCAAATTGGAAAGGTAAAGCTTTTTGTAACAAAAAAAGGAAAAATCTTGGGGGGCTCATGCATTGCTCAAAATGCAGGTGAAATTTTTCAAGAACTTATATTGGCAAAAGACAGCAAGCTTAAACTAAAAAACATTTTCAACAAAATCTACCCATATCCAACAGCAACAAGGATAAATAAAAAGGTAGCTTCTTTGTTTTTTGCCAAAAAACTTACAAAAACAAACAAAAAAATTTTAAAAATTTTGTACTAAAAACTTATCCACAACAACTGTTGCAAGATATTTTTGGTATTTATATAATTAGATTATGTAAATAGAGCTAAGTGCGCCAACGCGCAAAACGCAAAAAAATATTGTTTTGCTCGGGCGTATCGCTCAATTGTTCATTTAAAATAAAAAATCATATAGATCATTGTAAAATATAGTGGCGCTCCAATAATTGGGGCGCTTTTTCCGTTTTTGCCTCTTTTTTTATTTTAAAAAAGATGCTATAAAGGTTTGCGTATGGAGAAAAAATATAAAATTTTAATAGCTTTGGCTTTTCTTGTTTTTGCTTCTTTTTTGTATGCAAATGTTTTTTTTGACAGGCAGATAATAGAGGTAAAAAGAGGAGATTTAATAGAGGAACTGGAGTATTCAGCAGAAGTTGTTTCTTCAGATGAGGTAGAGCTTGCATTTGATATGCCAGGGAAAATAAGTAAAGTTTTTTTTGAAGAAGGTGATTTGGTTGAATCTGGGGATTTGCTTGTGTCTTTGCGGTCTGAAAAATTACAGGCAGAACTTAAAAAGGCAGAATCAGAACTTTCTTTGGCAAAAGCGCAACTTTCCCAGTTTCTTGCGGGAACTTCTGGTGAAGAAATTAATTTTTTGGAAGCCCAAGTTGAGCTTGCAAGAGTGGATTTAGAAAACGCCTTGCAGAATTTTGAAAATGTTAAAATAAAAGCTGACAACGACTTAAAACAAAAATATCAGCAGGCTCTTGATATTTCAGACTCTGTGTTGCTTACCGCAACAAAATCAATGGATTCTTTAAAAGAGATATATCAGCCAAACAATAAATTTCAACCGTTTTTTTTCATACCAAATTTTAATAAAAGATCCGATGCAGAATGGCAAATTATTTTTACAAAAGACGCTTTTTTGAAGATAAAAGAAAATTATGACTTGCTAAAAAAAGATCCATCTTATGAAAATATAGACGAAGCATTATCTAATTTTAAAGTCAATCTTGAAGTAATAAGGGTGGCTTTAATCAAAACATCAGAAGCCCTTCAGGACGCTTATGTTGTTTTTGGAGACAAGACAATAGAAGAGTTCAGGTCTGATATAGCAAGGTCAAGGGCTGGTCTAAATTCAATCCAAACAGAAATTTTAAATAGGACGCAAGCTATTGAAGCGCAAAAAATTCAAAACAAAAACAACATCAAGCAAGCAGAAAATCAAGTTAAAGCAAAAAGAGCTTCTTTGCTTGAAAAGGAAGGAGAACTTGCCTTAAAAAAAGCAAAGCCAAGAGATGTTGAGATTGCTTTGTATGAAGCAAAAGTTCAAGATGCTTTAGCAAAAAAAGATTTAATAAAAAGAAAAATAGAAAATCTAAATCTTTTAGCTCCTTCTTCTGGGGTTATAAAAAAAATTTACAAAAAACAAGGGGAGCTTGCAAAGCAGGGAGAGCCGATAATTTCTATGGCGCTTGTTTCCGATTTTCAGGTTAAGGCAGATATACCAAAAGAAGATAGAGAAAAGATAAAAGTTGGAGATAAAGCAGTTATATTTTATGGGGATAAAAACGAAATAGAAGGAAATGTTGTTTATATATCAGATGAAATTTTAGATGATAAAAATAAAAGTTCAAGCATATTTGTTGCTCCTTCTGAAAAATCTAAACTGAAACCCGGCATGTATGTTCTTGTCAACGTAAAGGCAAGAGTAAGGACAAACGCTGTGGTTATTCCAAAAGATGCTGTTTTTGAAAATTCCAAAGGCGACAAATTTGTTTTTGTCTTTGATAATGGAAAAGAAAAAAAAGTAAAAATTACAACCGGAAAAGAATCTTACCAAATGATAGAGGTTGTTTCTGGGCTTTATGAAGGAGATAAGCTTGTTATAAAATAAATTTTGTTTATAATAAATAATAATTACAATTAAATTTAACAAAAATGAAGGACTTTATAAAAAAAAGCGCAGTTGTTTATTCAAAGGCGCAAAAAGAAATTGAAAAAGCGGCAAAAAAGCTTTTAAAAAACAAAAAAATAAATAAAAAAGAGGCAGAAGAAATGTTTGCTAAGTTTTTAGAAGCTTCAAAAAAAACAGAAAAAAAATTGCATGATCAAATCAAAAAAGAAACTAAAAAATTTACCAAAAAAGTTGAAAAGGTAAAAGAAAAAAATTTGATTGCATAAAAAAAAAAAAAAAAA
>JALTWS010000001.1 GCA_027048495.1 Candidatus Azambacteria bacterium | reverse complement strand
TGTTATGTTGCGCTGGACTTACGTTTTATCTTTGAGAATAAAAAAATGTTAACTTAAAAAACAAAAAATAAGCAAAAACGGCGCGTTTGCGCCGTTTAATTTTTTAATTGTTGCTTGTAAACTCCACCATTCCAAAAAATCCGATTGAAACAAAAACAACAGCAATTATTGTAAGTATAATAAAAGAAAAATTTATCGTGCTGTCCTCAAATCCATTGTTTTGCATTTTGAGCCTAATATTATTTTTTTCTTTTGTTGAAAGAACAATCAAAGCCGTAAAAGATACCGTATAAAAAGCTAAATCAATTACAAAATGAACAATTTTATGCAAAAAACCAATGGTAGAGACTAAAGAATTCATTTTTTATCTCCTTTTTTTAAAGAATAAAACAAATCTATCACAATGCTTTAAATTGTCAATAACCAACTTAGCGGTCGGACCTCTGAGTAAAATTTTACGCTTCTTTTTTTATCTGATAATATATATCTCATGCAAGAAATAAAAATAACCGACAAAAACTATCCGGAAAGCTTAAAGCATATTCAAAACCCTCCGAAAAAACTTTTTGTAAGAGGTGAGATTTTGCTGGAAGACAAAACCGCAATTGCGATAGTCGGCGCAAGAAAACATACATCTTATGGAAAGCAAGTTGCGTATGACTTTGCTTACACTCTGGCAAAAAGTGGAGTTACGATAGTGTCAGGACTTGCTCTGGGAATAGACTCAGAAGCGCACAAAGGCGCGCTGGATGCGGGGGGCAGAACGCTGGCGGTTTTGGGCTCGGGTATTGACGATAATTCAATTTACCCTTATTCTCATAAGTCACTAGCAGAACGAATAATAAAAAACGGCGCTTTAATATCAGAATACGAGCCAGGAACTCCAGGGCTTAAGCATCACTTCCCTGAAAGAAACAGAATAGTAGCCGGACTTTCTGTTGGAATTTTGATTGTTGAGGCACAAAAAAGAAGCGGATCTTTGATAACCGCAAAGCTTGCGCTTGAACAAGGAAAAGATATTTTTGCCATTCCCGGACCGATATTTTCCAAAATGTCAGAAGGCACAAACAAACTGATACAACAAGGAGCAAAGTTAGCAATGACACCCAATGACATTTTAGAAGAGCTTGAAATTGCGGGAGTGAAAATAAAAAAAGAAAGCAAGCAACTAGAGCTCTCAGAACAAGAAAAAAAGATTTATGAAATTTTAAAAAATGAAATTTTAGATACAGATGGTATAATAAAAAAATCAAAAATGCAGGCAAACGAGGTTTTGGTAATATTAACAATGCTTGAATTAAAAAATGTAATTAAAAATATGGGAAACGATACATACGGCATTGCGTAATATCCAAACATATTCAAAACCTAAAATTTTTATCTCTGAAAAGAATTTTTGGCTTGGTCTTCTGCCAAAGCGGAAGTAAAAATCCTTCAAAGGAGCAAGCTTTGTCGCTTAAGCAAAGCGAAGCGGGATTAAAATTTTAGGTTTTGAATGTTTTAAATTTAATTTAAATTTTTAAATTATGAAACTGGTAATAGTGGAGTCTCCCTCCAAAGCAAAAACAATTGAAAAATACTTGGGAAAAGATTATGTAGTCCGAGCGTCTGTTGGGCATATTCGCGACCTACCAAAAAGCAACAAAAAAGCAATAGACATAGAAGCCGGATTTGTCCCCCACTACGAAGTTTCAAAAGGAAAAGAAAAAATTATAAAAGAACTAAAAGAACTTGCAAAAAAAGCCGACGAAGTCCTTTTGGCAACAGACCCGGACAGAGAAGGAGAAGCTATTGCTTGGCATATATCTGAAATCTTGGGAATTGATAAAAAAAAGATAAAAAGAGTGGTGTTTTATGAAATAACCAAAGATGCTGTGCTTGAAGCGATAAAAAATCCAAGAAACATAGACCAAAACCTAAAAAAAGCGCAAGAAGCAAGGAGAGTTTTGGATAGGCTTGTCGGGTATGACCTTTCCGGACTTATTTGGAAAAAGGTGCGCTACGGGCTTTCTGCAGGAAGAGTACAATCTCCAGCTTTAAGAATACTGATGGAAAGAGAAAGAGAGATAAGGGCTTTTGTTCCGAAAGATTATTTTGTTATAACAGCAAAGCTAAAAACAAACTCAGGCGATGAGTTTGAAGCTACCTGCACAAAAGAACCAAAAACCCAAAAAGAAGCGGACGAAATTTTATCTCTGGCAAAAACGCAAGACTGGCTTGTTTTTGAAATAAAAGAAACGGAGACAAAAAGGCAGGCAAGACCTCCTTTTACCACCTCAACTTTGCAACAAGCGGCAAGCACAAGGCTTGGCTTTTCCCCTTCAAAGACAATGAGCATAGCCCAAAAGCTGTATGAGGCAGGGCACATTACATACATGAGAACAGACAGCGTAACTTTAAGCAAACAAGCTCAAAAACAAATACTAAACTTGATAGAGAAAAAATTCGGAAAAGAGTATGCATCTGAGAACTTTTACAAAACAAAAAGCAAAAATGCACAAGAGGCGCATGAAGCAATAAGACCAACAGATATAAGCAAAGAAATCGCAGGAACAACAGAAGAACAAAAAAAGCTATACAAGCTTATTTGGCAAAGAGCGGTAGCTTCACAAATGCAGCCGGCAGTATTAAAAAAAACAAAAGTAATAACTAACACAAAAAGCAGAAAAAATCCGGACTTTTCAACCCTTGGCTCACGCATAATTTTTGAAGGCTGGCTTTTGGCAGATCCTGAAGCTAAAGGAGAAGACATAATACTTCCAAAATTAAAAGAAAAAGAAGAACTTATACTTTTGGATATACAAAAAGAGGCAAAACAAACCCAACCGCCTTCCCGATACACAGAAGCCGGACTTGTAAAAGAGTTGGAAAAAAGAGGCATAGGAAGGCCTTCAACTTATGCAAGTATAATGAAAACGCTTTCAGATAGAGGCTATGTAAAAAAAGAAGGAAAAACCCTTTTCCCTACAGATACCGGAGATGTGGTAAGTAGTTTTTTGGAAAAAAATTTTTCAAAATATATATCCGATACTTTCACAGCAGAGATGGAACAAGAACTTGATGAGATAGCAGAAGGAAAAAGAGACTACCAAAAAACCTTAAAAGATTTTTACGATCCATTTTTGGAAGATGTAAAATCAAAAGAAAAATTGGAAAAACTAACTACCCTTGGAAATGCGGACGAAAAATTCAAATGTCCAAAATGTGAAAGTAAAATGGTGATAAAACTTGCAAAAAACGGAAAATTTTTAAGCTGTTCTCGCTTTCCGAAATGCGACGGAGCAAGAACCATGGAAGGAAAAGAGCTGGAAGCTCCAAAAGAAACAGGAGAAAAATGTCCAAAGTGCGAAAGTCCGCTTGTTCAAAGAGAAGGAAAATACGGAATGTTTATTTCCTGTTCAAAATACCCAAAATGCAGGTTTATAAAAGAAGACGAAGAAGAAAGAAAAAGAAAGATGACCGGAGTTAAATGCCCAGACTGCAAAGATGGAGAAATAATGGAAAGAAGAGGAAGATTTGGGCTTTTTTACTCCTGCTCAAACTATCCTGACTGTAAATTTGCAATGAAAGCAAAGCCAACAGGAAACACCTGTCCTGATTGCGGAGCACTTATGATGGAAGGAACAAAAACAATTCCCGAAAGATGCTCAGATAAAACCTGCAAAAACCACAACCCGCACAAAAAAGATAAAAAATAAATTTGTAAATTTGGAGGTTCAACCTCCAAATTTTTTATTTGACCTTGCCTTGCCTTTGCTGTAAATTAAAAATATGGATGTAAATGAAATTTTAGAAAAACTAAATAACAAAACGGAAGAAGATATAAAAAGGATAAAAAAAGCATACGAATTTGCAAAAGAAGCTCACAAGGATCAAAAAAGATACTCAGGTGAGCCGTATTTTGTACATCCAGTTGAGGCGGCAAAACTGCTTGCCCAAATGCAACTTGACACCACCACAATAGTAGCAACACTCTTGCACGATGTTTGTGAAGACGGGCACGCAACACCGCAACAAATAGAAAAAGAGTTTGGAAAAGAAGTTGCTTTTTTGGTGGAGGGTGTCACTAAATTGGGAACCGTTAAATACCAAGGTGTTGAAAGACACGTTGAAAATTTAAGAAAAATGTTTCTGTCTATGGCAGAAGATATAAGGGTTATCATTATAAAGCTTGCCGACAGAACCCATAATATGAAAACACTGGATGCCGTCCCTGAAAGAAAAAGAGAAAGAATAGCAAGAGAGACTATGGACATATATGTTCCTTTAGCAGACAGGCTTGGAATGGGACAATTCAAAGGTATACTTGAGGATTTAGCTTTTAAATACCTTTACCCAAAAGAGTACAGATGGGTAAAAGAAAATATTGTCGGAGCAAGAAAAGAAAAAGAGATTTATCTTGCAAAAATAAAACAAAAAGTTTTAAAAGAATTGCAAAAAAATAATATAAACCCCATAAAAATAGACTCAAGAGTGAAAAACCTATATGGCGTATACAAAAAGCTTTTAAGAAAAGATATGGATGTCAGCAGAATTTATGACATTATTGCGGTAAGAATAATAGCAAAGACAATAGAGGAGTGTTATGCGATTTTAGGAATTATTCATAGGCTTTGGAAACCGGTTCCCGGAAAGATAAAAGACTATATAGCCTTGCCAAAGCCAAACGGGTATCAAAGTATTCATACCACTGTGTTTTGCGACGATGGAAAAATAACAGAATTTCAGATAAGAACAGAAAAAATGCATGAAGAAGCAGAAAAAGGAGTAGCCGCCCACTGGGCATATTCTATGGCAGGCAAGCCAAAAGAAGGCGCCAAAGTTACAAAAAAACTTTCTTGGATAAACGAGTTAAGGGAGTGGCAAAAAGAAAATCAAGAAACAGAAGAATTTTTGGATAACTTAAAAATAGATCTTTTCAAAGACAGAATATTTGTCTTTACTCCAAAAGGAGATGTTATAGACTTGCCAGAAGGAGCAACACCTATTGATTTTGCTTACTGCATACACTCCGATATTGGAAACCATTGCTCAGGAGCTAAAGTAAACGACAAAATGGTTTCTTTGGACTACAAACTTCAAAACGGGGAAATTTGCCAAATCATAACAAACAAAAACAAAACTCCAAAGCGGGATTGGCTAAAACTCGTAAAAACAAACTATGCAAAAAATAGAATAAGAAACTACTTAAAAAAAGAGCTTGGTATAGAAATCCCGGTTTTAAAAGTTAAACAAAAAAAGGAAAAAAATATAGAACTAAAAATAACCGCCGCAAACAGGGTTGGAATGCTAAAAGATATACTTGCTATATTCCAAGAAGAAAAGATAAACATAACAAAAGTAAACACGGATGTAAGAGACAAGAAAAATCCGATAATAATAATAGAGTTCTCTATAAATGACCTGCAAAGAGCAGATTTAATATTATCTAAAATAAAAAAGATAAAAGGAGTAAAGAAGATTACAAAGGCAATGCTTAAAAATTAATTTTTCTCAGAAACTCTTTTTACCAAGTTTTTTAAATCTTCATTAGAGAAATATTTTATTATCACTTCCCCGCCATCTGAAACATGCTTTGCTGGCTTTATGGTAACCTTTGTGCCAAGCCCTGCTTCAAGCTTTACCATACAATCTTTTAAAAAAGGATCTTTTGACTTTTCGCTTTTAAGAGGTCTTTTGAGCATTGCTCTTGCCGCAACTTCTGTATTTCTTGCAGAAAGCTTTTGTGTTTTTACTTGCTCAAGCAATTTTACTCTTTGGCTTTCTGTTGGCAAAGCAAGTATAGCCCTTGCATGGTTCTCAGATATTTGGCCTTTTTCTAAAGCTTCTTTTACCTTATCTGGCAAATCTAAAAGCCTTATAGTATTTGTTACAGCAACTCTTCCCTTTCCAACTCTTTGTGCAATTTGCGCATGCGTCATACCAAACTCATCTGCAAGTTGTTTGTAAGATAAAGCCCTTTCTATTGGAGTTAAATCCTCTCTTTGAATATTTTCTAAAATAGCAAGCTCAAGATTTTCTTTGTTAGTTTTTTTTCCTTTTACAATCGCAGGTATTTTTTTAAGCCCGGCAAGCTTTGATGCTCTTAATCTCCTTTCTCCTGCTATTACTTGGTATTTGCCGTCTCCAATACTTGATACTATTATTGGCTGCAAAATTCCATGCTTTTTTATTGAATCTGCAAGTTCGTTTAAAGACTTTTGATCAAATTTTTTTCTTGGTTGATAAGGATTTGACTGAACTTTTTTTATATCAATATTTAAAACATCTTCTTTTTTATCAATTTTTTTTCCTGATGTATTTTGTTGTATTAAAGATGATAATCCTCTTCCTAATGCCATATTATTTTTTAATTAATTGTCTTTATTATTTCATAAGCAAAACCTTTATATGCCCTTGCTCCTTTTGAAATTGTGTTATAGCAAGATATCGGCTTGCCATAACTTGGAGCTTCTGCCAAAGCAACTGAACGCGGAACAACAGATTCAAAAACTTTTCCTGGAAAATTCCTTCTCACCTCTTTGGCAACAGCCGCAGATAATTTATTTCTCCTGTCATACATTGTAAGTAAAGCGCCCATTATCTCAAGGTCTGGAGTAATATTTTCTTTTATCAAGTTTATAGTCTCCAAAAGCTGAGTTAAGCCCTCAAGCGCATAATATTCACACTGAACTGGTATTACAACTTTGTCTGCAGCAACCAACCCGTTTATTGTTAATATCCCCAAAGAAGGCGGACAGTCTATTATAATAAAATCGTAATACTCAGATATTGGATCTAAAACTTCTTTTAACTTAAATTCCCTGTCCTGCTCAGAAATAAGCTCAACTGCGGCCCCTGCCATATCTTTTGATCCAGGAATAATATCCAAGTTCTCTATACCAGAGCTAACAACAACATCCTGAGCTTGAGCTTGCCCGCTTATGTAATGATACAAATTTGCTTTTGCGCTTTCTGGATAAACTCCAAGTCCTGATGTTGCATTTGCTTGCGGATCTAAATCAACCAAAAGAACTCTTTTTCCTTCATGAGCAAGATAAGCCGCTAAATTTACTGCGGTTGTTGTCTTACCTACCCCACCTTTTTGATTGCAAAACGCTATTTTTATTGCCATAAAGGTTAACAATATAACAAATTCAAGTTTATTATAACACAAAAATTCATTTACAAAAAATAAATGCAAGCCCACTCCCCTCTACACAAAAAAACAGTTAAAATAAACCACGATCGTATTTTATTTTAACCATTTTAAATTTTAAAATCTTTTAAACATAAGTTGATTTCAAAAAGCTTTTTTGATAATATTTGTTAAAATTACAACTTGAATCTAAAAAATGGAAGAAAGCAATATAAAAAGCAAAAAGCCTCAAGTAAATCAAAAGCTAAAAAGGTTTACCATTAAATTTGCAAAGATAGTTATTGGAGGATATGTTGTTTTGACTCTCCTTGGTCTTTTGGTGCTAAAATACCAACAATACAAAATGAACAAAGCTCAAGAAAGGCTGGATAAACTGCAAGAAGAATACATAAACAAGCAAAAGCAGGATATATACGGAGGCAAAACCCCAGAAGAGACAATAGATATGCTCATTGAAGCTTTAAAACAAAACAACCCAGATCTTGCAAGCAGATATTATGTTTTAAGAAACCAACAAAAAGCCAAAAAAGAATTTGAAGATGAACTAAACAAAAACGGAAATTTAAATGCAAGCGCAGAATATTTTAAAGAGGTGAAGGAGAAGGGGGAGAAGGTTTGT